>CAJQJT010000206.1 GCA_905478725.1 uncultured Pseudomonadales bacterium | reverse complement strand
GAATAAATTTAATCAGCAGACACTAGCTGATTTACGCGAAGCCGTAGATACCTTGAAAGCGCAGTCCGGCATTCGCGGTCTCTTGCTCAGCAGCGCCAAGCTCGTATTTGTTGTGGGCGCCGATATCACCGAGTTTAAGGACATGTTCACAGCCACTAAAGAGGTGTTTATTGCTGGTGCACAGACCGCCAATGGCCTGTTCTCTGAGATTGAAGATCTGCCTTACCCCTCCGTTGCAGCGATCAATGGTTTTGCCCTCGGCGGCGGTTTTGAAATCTGTCTCGCCTGTGACTCTCGAGTGATTTCCTCCAAGGCCGCTGTAGGCCTGCCTGAGACCGGTCTGGGTATCATTCCCGGTTGGGGTGGCACTGTGCGTCTGCCACGTTTGGTGGGTTATTCCACAGCGGTACATTGGGTTGCCTCCGGTGAACAGCAACGTCCTAAAGCAGCTTTAGCAGCCGGTGCAGTTGACGCCATCGCTGAGCCAGAGCAGTTGCGTGAAGTCTCTCTGGGTCTGCTCGAAGAGCTAGCTTCAGGTGAGCGTGATTATCAAGCGCGCCGTGCTCAGATGACCTCAGCACTGACAATGTCCGATGCCGAATTACAGGCCACAGCCGCCGGTTTCCGCAGCGCTATTCTGGGTAAAGTCGGCAATCATTATCCCGCGCCTTTAAAAGCGATTGAGTTGGTTTCCAATGCCGCCCATTTGGGTCGCGATGAAGCCATCAAAATGGAAAATGACGCTTTCTATGAGATCTCTCAAACCCCTCAGGCAAGAGCCATGGTGGGCCTGTTCTTAAGTGATCAATATATTGTTAAGCAGGCAAAAAACCGCAGCCGTGCCCTTGCCGACAAACTGCCTGAAATCAAAACTGCTGCTGTGATTGGTGCTGGTATTATGGGCGGCGGCATTGCCTACCAAAATGCCATTCGCGGTTACTCGGTCGTGATGAAAGATATTAACCAGCCAGCGCTGGATCTGGGTCTTCAGGAAGCCAATAAGCTACTGGCCAAAGGCGTTAAGCGCGGCAAGTTAACCGAAGATAAAGCCGGTCAGATACTCAGCCTAATCAAACCAAGCCTTGCAGACGCTGATGTGGCTCCCTGCAATATGCTGGTTGAAGCCGTAGTCGAATTGGAATCCGTCAAGAAAATGGTACTGCCCGCCGTTGAAGCCTTGCTCGACGACAACGCAGTGATTACGTCAAACACCTCGACCATCTCGATCAACCGTCTTGCCGAATCATTAAAGCGCCCAGAAAACTTCTGCGGCATGCACTTCTTTAATCCGGTTCACGCCATGCCACTGGTCGAAATCATTCGCGGCGAAAACACTTCTGATGCAACCATCGCAGCAGTCTGTGCCTATGCTCTGGGTCTCGGTAAGAAGCCTATCGTAGTTAACGACTGCCCAGGATTCTTGGTCAACCGCGTACTGTTCGCCATGCTCTTTGGCCTTGAGATCATGATTTCTGAAGGTGCTGACTTCCAGCAGGTGGACAAGGTTATGGAAGGTTGGGGCCTGCCAATGGGTCCGGCTTATTTGATGGACGTAATCGGAATAGACACGATCAATCACTGTTACCCTGTAATGATTGATGGCTTGCCACAGCGCTTTAAGAAAACTGCTGATCTGTGGCCCACCGAGTCGATTTATCAGGCCGAGCGTCTGGGGCAGAAAAATGGTCTTGGCTACTACAGCTATGAGCTGAATGAAAAAGGTAAGCCGAGTAAGGCTGTCGACGAGACGGTTATCAAAATGTTTGCCGACCTTTATGGGGAAGCCAAGATGGTGGATGCCGATGAGATTATTGATCGTCTGATGATCGCCATGGCCATGGAAATGGTTCATTGTTTGGAAGAGGGCGTAGTAGCCTCACCGGCAGAAGCGGATATGGCGTTGATTTATGGTGTCGGCTTCCCAGCATTCCGCGGTGGTGTCTGTCGTTGGATGGATGAGATTGGCCTGCAGGAAGTCTGTGATCGTGGTGACAGATATGCTCATATTAGTGAGTTGTATCGACCCACTGAGAAGCTGCGTGCTATGGCTGCAAAGGGTGAAACTCTGTATTAGTCTGACATTAGATAAAGTAGTTTTTATCCGGAGTTCCAGGGCTTTAGCCTGGAACTCTGAGTCTGTCATCTCGAACGCATGTGAGAGATCTCAAGATCCCTCGTCGCTGCGCTCTGTCGGGATGACAAATTAGGTATCTAGCGGCATGACTGGTTAGGGGTGTCTGCCAAGGTGGAGAATTAGATATAACTGCTCTAAGCAAGGCGTAGATTACTCTATTGTTTGACTTAGACGCTTAGAACTCCCAGCCTGTCATCTCGAATGCACGTGAGAGATCTCGAGATCCCTCGTCGCTCTGCTCTGTCCGGATGACAGATCAAGTATCTAGCGGCACGAAAAACTATGCATCTCAGCTAGCTATTAAACAAGAGCCCTATAACTCCACAGGCCGCTCAGGCGTCCCCTGCATAAACGGTCCATCAACACAGATACGTCGGCCATCTGGCGAAGCACAGGCTCCACAGATACCCACGCCACACTTAGTCAGATAATCAATCGCACTAAAGATCTGATCATCGCGACAGAACTCACGCTGCACTTTCGCTGCGGCGTGGACCATGGGTGAAGGCCCACAATTGTAGAACACCAACTTATCCAATTCCTGCTGATCCATCTCTTCAAGACGACTGCGCAACAGTTCGGTGACCACACCTTTAAAGCCTTCGCTGCCGTCATCTGTGGCTACGTGAACCTTGGCGATTTTTTTACATTCGTCGAGATAGTAGAGGCGTTCTGCTGTGCGTGCCCCGGTAAATACTTCGGCGTTGCCAAAGTCTCGGGCTAGCTGATAAACCGCGGCTAAACCTGTTCCACCGGCGACTGCCATGATCTTGGCATCTTCAGCTGGCGACACGGGAATGCCGTGAGGGCCCCGCACATAGACTTCAGTGCCTACTTCTAGGTCCATCAGTGCGTGGGTAAAGATACCCACGTCGATTACGGCGAGTTGGAAGGGGTCGTCTGCTAGGGCGGAGAAGGGCTTTTCACCGACGCCTGGCACCCAGAGGAAGACAAACTCACCGGCTTGGATATTGACTTTGCGGTCAAAGGTGAGAACACAGATGTCATTGCAGACACGTTTGTTTTCTACCAGTACCACTGGCGAGTAATCCATATCGATGTCGTAGCGGATATGGGCTTCGGCTTTGTCTGAGTCGAACGCCATGTCCGATTCAAGCTGATTGAAGTAGCTGCCAATTTCGTCTGTGGTCATGCCGGTTAGAGCTGAGCCTATGCCGACGATGGACGCTCCGGCATTGATGAATTCTCTGGTGTCGGCGGCACTGCTGGCGCCACCGCAACCCACAATGGGCAAGTCGGTGACTTCACGAATTTCGCGCACGCATTTTAGGGCGATGGGCAGTACGCCTTTGCCTGACATACCACCAGCGCCGTTGCTCAGCACTGGATGTCCGTGAGAGGCGGTATAACCTGGCCCGACAGTGTTAATCGCACAGATGCCATCGGCACCACCGGCGGCTGCGGCTAGGGCTATCTCGCCAATATTGGGTGTGTTCGGAGTTAGCTTGGGGATTACTGGAATATCAACTACGGCTTTGACTGCGGCGGTAATGGCGCGAACCATCTCTGGATCCTGTCCCATGGCCATGCCGTAACCTTTGGCGTGGGGGCAGGAGAGGTTGAGTTCTAGGCCATCGGCTACTGGGGCCATGATCTTGGCTACTTCGACGAACTCTTCTAGGCTGCCACCGAAAATGGATACTAGCAGGAAGCGATCTTCGGGAATACGCAGTTTTGCCATGGCTTCGGCGGCTACTAGCGCGCCTGGGTTGGTCAGGCCAACAGCATTGACGAAATTGCCGGGGGAATACTGACTGTAAACCGGCTCACGGTTGCC
>CAJQJT010000205.1 GCA_905478725.1 uncultured Pseudomonadales bacterium | reverse complement strand
ACCAAAGGTACTGATATCTCTAAAGTAGTCCAAGGTGCCGGCGTCTTCTGCGGCAAACTGATTGAACACTGCATCAGTTGCCACGGTGCAGGAGATGGCGGCATAGCCGCTGGCAAGTCCTTTGGCCATGGTCACCAGATCCGGTTTAACGCCGTAGTGCTGGTAGCCAAACCATTTGCCCGTGCGTCCGAGACCACAGACTACTTCATCTATATGTAATAGCACGGAGTATTTTTTGCAGATCGCCTGAATAATGGGGAAGTACTCAGGCACTGGAGGAATAATTCCACCTCCCGCGGTAATAGGTTCTAGTACCACGGCACCTACTTGATCAGGGCCTTCACGCAGTATCGCGGTCTCCAGATCTTTGGCGCATTCAATATCGCAGCTGCCGTAGGTTTTGCCAAAGGGGCAGCGGTAACAGCAGCAGTGGGCAAACTCAGAAAAGCCTGGGGCGAAAGGTCCGTACTGTTCTTTGCGCTGCTGGTGGCCGGTGGAGCTGAGGGCGCCGATGGTTGAGCCGTGATAGTCGCGGTCGCGAAAGATGATTTTATGGCGGCGGCCATCGCCGTTAATGTGCGCTAGCTGGCGCACCATCTTGTACACTTTTTCATTGGCTTCGGAACCGGAATTAGAATAGTAGACTTTGCCTTTATTGTTGCCTTCAGCATCTTGCATTTCCGGCATTTTTTGCAGCAGTCGCTCGGCAAATTTTGCCCCGGGGACGCTGCCGGCACTGTTGGCGAAGTAACACATTTCCAGTAGCTGATCGCGCACTGCATTGGCAATAGACTCGCGGCCATAACCTACATTTACTGACCAGACTCCACCGGAGGTGGCATCCAGATATTCAGTGCCTTTGATATCGGTCACACGCATGCCGACGCCGCTTTTGATAATCAGCGGGTCGCTATTTTTAAAGGCGTTGTGTGGTGTCAGGTGATGCCAGACATGCTCTCTATCGGAGCTAATTATCTCTGCAGCCTGGGCTGAAATCTCGTCTTTGTTCATGGTGCTTCCCCTGGCAACTGGGTTGCCGAGACGTTTATTGTTATTTTCTTATCTGGTTAACGATAGGCCTAAGGAAGAGTCCTTTTAGGAAGGGCTATCTAACAGTGCTATTTTAATAAATCTAATGCTAGTGCTTCAGCCACTTTAATACCATCAATTCCAGCGGACAAAATACCACCGGCATAGCCAGCGCCTTCCCCAGCGGGGTACAGCCCTCTGGTGTTGACACTCTGATAGACCTTGTCTCGCTTAATGCTCACCGGTGCCGAGGTGCGTGTCTCCACGCCAGTCATTATGGCATCGGCCATAGCGTAGCCTTTGACCTGCTTATCGAACTCGGGAATTGCTTCCCGAATAGCTGCCACAGCAAAGGCGGGCATAGTTTTGGAGAGATCCCCAAGGGTGATACCCGGTTTATACGAAGGTTCCACCGAACCCAGTTCAGTGGAGGGGCGATGGTTTAAAAAGTCCCCCACTAACTGTGCTGGGGCATTGTAATTTTCGCCTCCAAGCTGGTAGGCCAGTGTCTCTAATTGCCGCTGTAAATCAATACCAGCAAGTGGGTGGTCGGGGAAATCTTCTTCGGGGGAAATACCCACCACAATGGCGGCGTTGGCATTGCGCTCATTGCGCGAGTACTGGGACATGCCGTTGGTCACCACGCGCCCCTCTTCCGAGGTGGCAGCGACCACAGTGCCGCCAGGGCACATGCAAAAGCTGTAAACCGTGCGGCCATTTTTACAGTGGTGAACCAGCTTGTATTCCGCGGCTCCCAGTATGGGATGTCCGGCCTGATCGCCAAAGCGTGCTTTATCGATGGTTGACTGGGGATGTTCGATACGAAAGCCAATAGAGAAGGGCTTGGCTTCAATATAGACGCCGTGATCGAGCAGCATCTGAAAGCTATCTCGGGCGCTATGGCCTATGGCGATCACTATATGACGACTGTGAAGTACTTCACCTGTAGCTAATGTCAGACCCGTTATTTGGCCTTGTCCCTCAGCGTTGTCTGGATCGCGCAATAGGCCTTCGACCTTTTGCTCAAAGCGTATCTCGCCACCGAGACGAATAATCTCGGCGCGCATATTCTCCACCATACTGACCAGCTTAAAGGTGCCAATATGGGGTCTGCTGTCGGTGAGAATTTCTTCCGGGGCACCGGCAATGACAAATTCACGCAACACTTTGCGCCCAAGATGACGGCGATCTTTTACCTGACTCCAGAGTTTGCCATCGGAAAAGGTGCCGGCGCCGCCTTCACCAAACTGTACGTTGGACTCGGTGTTGAGTTTGCGTTTGCGCCAAAACCCCCAGGTCTCTTTGGTGCGCTGGCGCACTTCCTGGCCACGCTCCAGCACTATGGGTTTGAGTCCCATCTGGGCTAACACCAATGCGGCGAGAATGCCGCAGGGACCAAAGCCCACCACAATCGGACGCTGTTGATTGGCCTGTGGGAAATCTGTCAGGGGCTCGGCGACAAATTTATAGCTGGTATCGGGACTGGGACCCACACGAGGCAGAGCAGGGGTGGTCTCAAGTACGCGTCTCTCGGCTTGGTCTGCGAGCACTACATCCAGCTGATAGATGAGCATTATGCGACCGCGCTTGCGGGCATCGTGGCTGCGTTTGAAAATACTAAAGCTGGCTAATTCGTCAGCATCTATGCTCAGGGTGCGCAGAATCTCCCGCTGCAGATCGTCGTCGCTATGGTCTAGGGGTAGTTTGATTTCGCTGAGTCTTAGCATAGGAGTTTTTTAATCGTATTAGTCGTTTTAGTGGTGCTGTCAGAACGCGATATTAGCATGAATAAGCTGTCGGCTTTGGACGCTAACGAAATTGTTTTTTAGTGGTAAAATCGCCGCCGATAATAAAAAGATCGTTGACGCTGGGTTGTGGCCTTGGCGCTTGAGAAGGGCTCTGACAAGGGGCTCTGAAACGGGCTTCAAGCGCACAGCCAGTGGAGACAGAGCACAAAATAATAATAATGAGGGAATCCTAATTGAACTTAAAAAATAGTCTTATCATTGCGCTGATCGGCATCGCTTTTTACGCTGGCTGGTCTTTTAACCAAGAGTCAGAAGTCACTCAGGTGGAGCAGGTGGCTGAAGAGGGTGGCGCTAGTCCAGCACTGCAGGCCAAAGCCGATAAGACCGGTTACGTAGTTGCGGAGCAAACCCGCAATCAGGATCCACATTATTCCCCTGTGGCAGATCAGCCTTTACAGAAGCAGGTGTTTTGGGGTGATACCCATCTGCACTCCAACTTCTCTATGGATGCCTTTATCTTCGGCAACACTCTGGGCCCAGATGATGCCTATCGTTTCGCCAAAGGCGAGAAGGTCATGGCCACCAAAGGCCAACCAGCTCAGCTGCGCGAGCCTTTGGACTTCTTAGTGCTGGCGGATCACACCGACGGTGTTGGCGCCATGATTGCCCTTAAAGCGGGCAACCCCAAACTGCTGGCCAACCCCACATTGCAAGCTTGGTCAGAGATCCTATTTGCCGGTGAGGTAGATGATGCCCGCCAGTTGGATTCCACTCAGACTAGGTCAGATACGCCCCGTGAGTTGGAAGACAAAGATATCCGCGGCAATGCTTGGGATTACCTGACTGCCACCGCTGATGCCCATTATGATCCCGGTACCTTTACACCATTGATCGGCTTTGAGTTTACTGCCCAGAAGGGTGGCCAGAACTTGCATCGGGTAGTGATCTATCGCGACGATGCCGAGACTGCGCAGAGCCTATTACCTCTGTCGCCAAAAGAGAATTCGGACCCGAGAGTGCTGTGGGACTTCTTAGAAAAGTATGAAGAGACCAGTGGCGGCAAAGTGCTGGCCATCGCCCACAACGGCAATCTCTCCAATGGCCTGATGTTTCCCACTGCAGAACTAGAGTTTGGTGATCAGATGGATTCTGACTATGCCGCGCGTCGTGCTCGCTGGGAGCCTGTCTATGAGGTCACTCAGATTAAAGGCGATGGCGAAGCTCATCCCCTGTTATCGCCAGATGATCGCTTTGCCGATTACGAAAGCTGGGACCTAGGTGATTTTGCCGGTGTGCCCAAAACTGATCAGATGATTCCCTTTGAGTATGCTCGGGAAGCACTGAAAAATGGTTTGGCACTGGAGTCTGCTTATGGTGCTAACCCTTACAAATTCGGCATGATCGGCTCTACTGATTCACACACCTCACTGGCCACCGCTGCTGAAGACAATTTTTATGGCAAGCACAGCGCCGGTATGGAGCCGCAGCCAGATCGCTGGAAAGATGCTGTGGGTGGACGCGGTAAGTTCACCGTTCCTGGCTTTATGATGGCCGCTTCTGGTTACGCTGCAGTCTGGGCAACCGAGAACACCCGTGAAGGTATCTGGGATGCGATTCAACGCAAAGAAGTCTATGCCACTACCGGTAGTCGCATGACGGTTCGGTTCTTTGGCGGTTGGGACTTTACTGAAGCTGATCTGGAAGCCTCGAATATGCCCGATATCGGGTACAGCAAAGGCGTCTCTATGGGTTCAACTCTGTTACAGAGCGATGCCAGCGCCCCAGTGTTTATGTTGCAGACTGCGAAGGACCCCAACGGTGCCAACCTCGATCGCTTACAGGTGATTAAAGGCTGGGAAGATGCCGAAGGTGCAGTGCACGAGAAAGTTTTTAACGTCGCCTGGAGCAACCCTGAGCTGCGTTCAATGGATGCCACTGGTGACATTGCGGATATCCCTTCCACTGTGGATGAAGCCAAGGCAACTTATAGCAACAAATACGGTGCTGTTGAATTGACTGCCCTGTGGCAGGATCCGGAGTTTATCCCGGAGCAGAAGGCCTTCTACTATGTTCGCGCTATTGAAGTGCCGTCGCCGCGATGGACGTCTTATGATGCTGCCCAGTTCGATGTTGAGATGGCACCCTATGTGGAGAGAACCACTCAGGATCGTGCTTACAGCTCGCCAATTTGGTATGAGCCTAGCAACTAATATGTCGCTTGATGAGTGCGAAAAAAAACCAGGCCCGCTGCAGAGAGTGGCCTGGTTTTTTTTGCATGATGCTTTTTAACTATAGAGCGTTAAGCCTTAGAAGTAGCGTTTGACCTCAGCCAACACTCCACGACCTTCACCGACAAAGTATCTGTAACTGCCAAAGCCAAAGTCGGCCCGGTCGGCAATACGCTCATCCGTCAGGTTAGTGATTCTTAGGCGCAGATCCCATTGCTCATAACGCTGCTGAACGGTGAAGTTCACCACATCGTGGCCAGCGTACTGATGGGCGTTAGCGGGATCCAGATAGTAGTCTCCGAGAGAGACCCATTCCAACTCAGCACTGAGTGTTTCGCTGGGCGTATACAGCAGCTGGGCGCTGCCCTGAGTGCGCGGTGCTGTGTCTATGTCGTTACCATTAATACTGGCTCCGTTGATCAGGCTGTTCTGCTCATAGAGATGCTTTGCCCAGTTACCGGCTGCGGCGATCTGCCAAGCGGGGTTGATCGCATAACTAAGCTGTAGCTCGACACCCCGGTGGCTGGTTTCGCCATTGCTGACCACAAAACCGCTGGAGTCGTTAATGATGACCTGCTCTTTATCCATGCGGTAAATATTTAACTCGGCGGCGAGATTGTCTTGGCGAAAACGCAGTCCCGCTTCAATGCTGTCGAGCTGCTCAGGCTTGATGTCGGCCACGGCTTGCTCGCGCTGCAGACGATAGATCTCATTGATCTGCGGCGCGCGATAGGCGCTGGCGACTCTGGCATAAGCAGAGAGGTTGTCGCTAAAGCTGTAGTCGGCACCCAGGTGGAAGTTGAAATTGTTGGTGCTGTCGGAGCGATCCTCTGCGCGGAAGTAGCGACAGCTTCCATCTGCGGAATTACAGTCGCTGCCATCGTCTCTGGTGGTGCCAGAGAGCATATTGTTCTCATAGTCGTAATTGAGATATTCATAACGCAGGCCCATCTCAGTGGTTAGCTGGTCGCTGACCTGCCATTCGAGATTGGCGAAGAGGGCGATCTGCTGGCTGTCCACTTCAAAGTCATAGTGCTGACCCTGGAAGCGCACATTGTTGGCGACGCCCAGTGCATTGGCTTGAAATTCCTCAACCCACATGCTGGCCCATTCCACATCAGTGCCGAGCCACAGAGTCGTATCAGTGGCGAGGCTGGTCTGGTAGCTAGACTGCACTCCCGCACTGGTCTGACCATTCTTTTCTTCGGGCTGACCCGGCAGGTAGTGCTGCAAAAACGTCATTTCACTTTTGCGAACATAGGGGGTTATCTGCCATTGGTTGCCCGCGCTGGTGGCGCCGCTGATCCGTGACGAGAGGCGCATGGCCTGGCCATCGCGAAAAGCTTCTGGGTTGGGGTTGGCTTTCCATGCGCTGGAGTCTTTGTAGGAATCTTTAACTTTGATATAGCCTGCGGTCTCTTGGTTGAGATTAACCAGTGCTAGATGGGTGTCGGTGCTCAATTCAGAACCGATCCAGCTGTGCTTGAGAGAGAGCTTCTGCTGATCGAAGCCAGCGTCATCTTTAAAGCCTTTATCACTGACACCATTGGCAGCGATCTGCCAAGTCTGATTGCCACGCTGCTCACGCCAGCCCAGCTTGACGCGGTTGTAGTCATGGCTACCGCTTTCCAGCGATAAATAGTTGCGTTGAATATCGGCGGAGAGACTGTTGATCACACCGTGCATGGCATTTGAGCCATAAAACACGGTGCCAGGCCCACGCCAGATTTCCAGTCCTGAAGCCTGTTCGCTATTCACTTCAAAGAGCTGGTTGACGTTACACATGCCGGTAGGGCGGATCGGCAGGCCATCCTCGGTGGTAAGAATTTCGGCACAGCTGCCAGCGCCAGTAAAAACGGGTGAGCGCACGGCGGCGAGCAATTCTTGACCATTGCCGCGGCTTAGCCAAACGCCGGGGATACGCGCGGCGGACTCATTGATATGGGCGTGGCCAATGCGCTGCAGCTCTTCTGCTGAGACCTGGCCTGCTGCACCGATCAACTGACTGAGGTTCTGTTCGCTGCGGCGGCCGGTGACTACCACTGTTTCTATAATGCTGTCTGCTTGGAGCTGTTTCGTATTCTCCGCTAGCTTTTCTGCAGCAACTAAAGCGGGAATCAGGCTGAGTGTTAGTACGGTAATAATTGCTTTCATATTTTTATCGTTGCCATTGGTTGCGATGCTCATGGTCGCCAGTCTTTAGCAAAAGGTGCATAAGTGCAACTCGGTTTATGACTATCTGGTTTAGGGAAAATCACCAATATAAAGCCAAATGGCGCGATCTCTCGTACATAGACAATAGGTTGATAAGAGGTAGTTAATGTGGCCATAGCGCTTTCAAAACTGAACAAATATTTTGTCGTGGAAAAGTTAATTTATCACTCGATAGATTTAAGCCTCTATCAGGTGTCGGCGATTATCGACGGCGTCGAGCACTATGTGGCCGATGAGCGCGGCAAGCTGTTGCGCTCGACCAAGTTGCTGGAATTACAGAAGCAGCTGCGCAAAGTGTCCGCCGTTAGCACGGTACTGCGCCAGACCAGCGCCTATGATGAAATGATTGGCGGACCGGAGAAGGGCGAGTCGAATGCTCTTGAGGTGCCGTTGGCTGATAATCAGCTTTATTGAATGGAAGATTAAGTATGGCGCTTCTTAATAAGGGACTTCTAAGAGGACACTTCCGTAGAGCTCCGGTTTGGCGCAGGAAAAGCTGTCTCGGCATCTTTCTTCCTTGTCTATTTTTGCGAGCAGTGCATAATCGCGGGCAATTAAATCCTGTGCGGCCTTAATGGGGTGGCTCTTCAACTGTCTGCACCATTAACTCAACAGCCTATGAACTCAGCAGCTTATTAACTCAAACTCGGTGACCCTGTGACAATTAGCAATTCCAGTGACAATCTCAGTGCAGAATCCGTCGATGCGCCGCAAGCAGTTACTGAGCCGGTAGCAGCGGCGCCTAAAAAGATGTCAACGCTGCTGTCATTGGTACAGTTTTTTAAACCCTATAAATTACAGGTCTGGGTATTTCTCACCGCATTGGTGTTTACCGCGGGCATTACATTATCCGTAGGCCAGGGCCTGCGCATGGTGATAGACCAGGGTTTTGCCCAGCAATCTCTCAGCCACCTTAATCAAGCGATTATGTTTATCGTCATTGCCTCTGTGTTGATGGCGATGGGCACCTATGTGCGCTTTTATCTAATCTCTTGGCTGGGTGAGCGAGTTACTGCGGATTTGCGTAAAGCGGTGTTCAATCATATCGTCGCCCTGCATCCGGCATTCTTTGAGACCAACCGCAGTGGCGATATTATGTCGCGACTGACTTCTGATACCACCTTGTTGCAGTCGATTATAGGCTCCTCTGCCTCCATTGCGTTGCGCAGTGCGATTAGCTTTACCGGCGCACTGATTATGCTGCTGGTGACCAATTTCAAACTCTCGCTGATGATTATTGTCGCCGTGCCTCTCGTACTGATGCCGATCCTGATTTTTGGTCGCAAGGTACGCAAGCTCTCCCGGGACAGTCAGGACTCTATTGCCGATGTCGGCAGTTATGCAGGTGAAATTATTCAGCATATTAAGACCGTGCAGAGTTTTACCCATGAAGAACAGGAAAAAGCCGCCTTCGGCAGCGAAGTAGAGCGAGCCTTTTTGATCGCCCGTACTCGTGTGCGTCAGCGAGCCGTTTTAATGGCTGTGGTTATTCTGCTGGTGTTTGGTGCGCTCTCGGGCATGCTCTGGGTCGGTGGTAGCGATGTGATTAACGGTAAGATGAGCGGCGGTGATCTTGGCGCCTTTATCTTTTACGCCATACTGATGGCCACTGGTGTGGCGTCACTGTCTGAGGTCTATGGTGAACTGCAGCGCGCAGCCGGTGCCACTGATCGATTGATGGAACTACTACATGCAGACAATCAGATTTTGGTTCCAGATCAGCCATTGGCTGGTGTCGATCAGTTGCCAGCGCAGCTTGAGCTGAGCAATGTCCATTTTTGTTATCCCTCGCGACCCGAGCAGCCCGCTTTGGATGATTTTTCTCTGACCATTAAAGAGGGCGCGATTGTTGCTCTGGTGGGTCCTTCAGGTGCGGGCAAGTCGACGCTGTTTGATTTGATTCAGCGGTTCTATGATCCGCAACAGGGTGAACTCTGTCTCGGGGATATCAATATTCGTCAGATGACTCCGACCCAATTGCGTGAGCAGATTGCGGTGGTGCAGCAACAGCCCACTCTGTTTACCGGTGATGTGATGTACAACATTCGCTACGGTAATAGCGAGGCTACGGACGAGCAGGTGATTGCAGCTGCTAAGGCGGCCCATGCCGATGAGTTTATCAATCAGTTGCCAGATGCCTATCACAGTGATTTGGGTGAGCAGGGCGTACGGCTCTCTGGCGGTCAACGCCAGCGTATAGCCATAGCCCGTGCGCTGTTAAAAGATCCACGCATTTTGCTGTTAGATGAGGCCACCAGTGCCTTGGATGCGGAGAGTGAATACAAGGTGCAATTGGCTTTGGATAAGCTGATGAAAGGGCGCACTACGGTGATTATTGCCCATCGTCTGGCGACGATTCTCCATGCGGATACCATTGTGGTGATGGATCAGGGCAAGAAAGTGGCTCAGGGTAGTCATCAGGAATTGATCGCCTCCAGTCCACTCTATGCCCGACTTGCTGAGTTGCAGTTTTCCCTGGATAGCGCTGAGTGATCGTCTCTGCGGGCTAAAACGTATGCTAGAGTAGTGAATAATAAGTGCACCTCACCTACTCATGGCCCGTCCGTGGGGTATCAAAGATAGAGAGTGCACAAAATAATAATAAAAAAGACTCTTTTTATGAAACTGATTCTAACTGTCACCAGTCTGCTTATGTTGAGTGCCTGCGGCATGATTTTCCCAGAGCAGCCGGTTCCGCAAAACCTTCCCCAATACAGTATTAAAACCGCTACAGGTGTCTCTCAGGGACGCCTAAATGCCAGTGTCGACGAAATCGCCGGCGCCGAGGTGGTTAGTTGGTTTGATATCCCCTATGCCCAGCCTCCGGTTGGAGACCTGCGCTGGCGTGCTCCACGTGACCTGGTTGCTCCAGAGCAGCTGATTGTCGAGCGTGAGGATACCGCCTGTGTACAGCAGGCGAGTCGTTACGGCGGTGTTGAAGGCGGTGCTGAGGGTGTTATTGGTTCAGAGGATTGTCTGGTTTTGGATATCCGCGCACCAAAGGATTTCGCGACTAAAAAATATCCGGTGATGTTGTGGATTCACGGCGGCAGCAATACTACGGGTTTAAAAGATTATTATGATTACAGCAAGTTGGCTGCGGCCAAAGGCGTCGTGGTTGTGGCGATCAATTACCGTCTCGGTGGACTGGGGTGGTTTACTCATCCGGCGATTCAGGGTGAGCAGAGCGGCACAGATCAGACCTCTAATTTTGGACAGTTAGATATTATTCAGTCCCTGAAATGGGTGCGTGACAATATTGCTGGTTTTGGTGGCGATGCTGAAAATGTCACGATTTTCGGTGAGTCTGCTGGCGCGCACAATGTCTATGCGCTATTGGCTTCGCCTCTGGCCGAAGGTTTGTTTCACCGCGCTATCGCCCAGTCCGGTTACACCGTAACCAGCAGTCTGGAGAGTGCTTACAATCTCGATGGGGCGGACAGTTTCGTGACCCGCGGTGGCTGGCAGATTAGCCAAAGGTTGCTGGCTCAGCAGGGGGCTAGTGAATCTGATCTGGCGGGCAAGACTATGCGCGAACGGTTAAAAAGCTTTGATGCTCGCGAGTTTATTGCCCTGTATAACGATAAGCCGGACACCGTTGACTACTCTCCCTTGACCACTGCCGACGGTATTGTGATTCCCAAAGTGGGAATGGTTGAGGCCATGGCGGACCCCGAGTATGCGAAGAATGTCCCAGTGATCTCTGGTGCGAACAAAGATGAAGTGACTCTTTGGTTTGCCCTACACCGTTATTTTATGGAAACCAGCTACCCCTTCACCAAGTTACTGCCACCAAAGGTGAGTATTAAAGATCCATTGCTTTACCACTTCTGGGTACGAACTCGTTCTCAGGCCTGGAAGGCTCGAGGTGTTGATGAGCCTCTAAGCGCTATGGAGCTGGCCGGTTACGATCAGCTGTATAACTACCGCTTTGATTGGGACGACCAGGAGAAGTCATTCTTTATCGACTTCCCGTCTATTTTTGGTGCTGCTCATGGTACCGATATCTCTTTTGTTACCGGTGATTTTAAGTACGGCCCAGTGACCTCCTATATCTATCCAGAAGGCGAGGCTCGTGACCAGATGGAGCGCACCTTTATGGATGTTTGGGGTGATTTTGCTCACTCTGGAATTCCGGACCAGTCTCTAGATTTCGAATGGCAGCGCTATAACAGCAAGACCAAACCCTACGTACGCCTTGATCGTGATGAGTTTTTAAGCCTGCAGTTTGAGACTGAAACCCTCGACACTTTACTGGCGGGAATTGCTGCTGATAATAATGCCAGTCATATGGAAAAGTGCCTGCTGGCCTGGGAAACCCTGACCAATGTGGGCAGTGCAGATGTTGCTCGCTACCAGTCTTGGAATAACGGCCAATGCGAGCAGTTTGATGCCCGCTCTCATCAGGAACGAATTGCCATAGATTTGATTGAAGAATTTGGCACATCATCAGTTCTCTAGCCAAGAGCCTGACTTGAGAGAGGTAGATATGAGTAATCAGGAAGCCCTAAGGGGAAACAAGCCTGCCCAACAAGCAGGCCCGCTACGGCGCGTAATTGATTCAATGCAACTTCCAAAAAGCGGGATAAAGCGCGTCTTCCTGTTTCTGCTCAGTGCCTTTTTTACCTATGCCGGATTCCACCACCTGTTTGCCCCAGACTTCTATGTGAGCATTATGCCGCCCTGGATCCCAGCTCATTTGGCCCTGGTGTATATCAGTGGTCTGTTTGAAATTATGGGTGGTATCGGCGTGTTAATTCCCCGTTTCCGGGCATTGGCTGGTCTTGGCTTGGTTGCCTTACTGGTCGCGGTGTATCCGGCGAATCTATATATGGCGTTTAACCCAGAGATGTTTCCGGATATTCCTGTTACTGCACTCTATGTGCGTTTGGCGCTGCAATTTGTGGCCTTTTATTGGGCTTACTCTGTGACGCGACCGGATCCTGTTGCTGCCGCTTAAACGGTTCTTGGGTTACTGATCTGATAGTGCATTGAGACTCATTTAGTCTTATTTAGACTACTCTTAAAGCATTCAATAGATCGGAACCTGAGTATGGATGCTCAATTAGAAAAGTTCTCTAACCCTCTTTTTACTGCCTCTGGTCGTCCTCGGGCCAGTGTCGAACTCAAACAGCTTAAAACCCTCTGGTTTAATACCGGTACTCTGTGCAATCTCGCCTGTAACAACTGTTATATCGAATCATCCCCGAGCAATGATCGCCTCGAGTTTATCCGTCTCAGCCATGTACAGCAGTTTCTCGATGAGATTCAGCAGCATGATCTGGGTACGGAGGAGATAGGTTTAACCGGCGGCGAACCGTTTTTCAATCCGGATATTATTGCCATTATGGGGATAATTCTGCGCCGGGGTTTTCGGCTGTTGGTGTTAACCAATGCCATGCGGCCCATGCTTAAGCGCCAGTCTGGTTTGTTGGCTCTGCAGAAACTCTATGCAAAGCAGCTGAGGGTGCGGGTTTCAATGGACCACTTTGATCCTAAGCTACACCAGCAGGAGCGTGGTTTAAAGTCTTGGCAACCGATGCTAGATGGGCTCAGTTGGCTGTCGCAACAGGGCTTTAATATTGATGTGGCGGGCCGCAGGCTATGGGGTGACGATGAGCAGGTTCTGCGGGAGGGTTATGCGGCGCTGTTTAAACGCCACAATATTCAACTGGATGCCTTTGATCAAAAGACTCTGGTGCTGTTTCCGGAAATAACCGCTGGTCCCAATCTGCCGGAGATCACTGAAGACTGCTGGCAGATTCTCAATGTGGATCCAGATGCCATGATGTGTGCCTCCTCGCGCATGGTGGTGATGCGCAAAGGTGATCAACACCCCTCAGTAATGGCCTGCACATTGCTGGCCTATGATCAGCAGTTCAATTTGGGTGCTAGCCTGGTTGAAGCACAGGCGAGCGTGCAGCTGAATCATCCTCACTGCGCCAGCTTCTGTGTTCTTGGTGGTGGCAGCTGTTCGGTGGATTAGTTGTGGCAGCGGTTGAGTGGCTAAGAGTCTGGCTAAGAGTCTGGTTAAGAGTCTGGTTAAGAGTCTGGTTAAGAGTCTGGTTAAGAGTCTGGTTAAGAATCTGGCTAAGAGTCTGAGGAATAATTCTCTCGACACTCAATCCAAGTGAGCAGCGCTCGCTGCTCTGGGCTTAATGCTGTGCCCAGCGCGGATAATTCACGGTGCAACTGGGGCAAGTCTTCTACGGTATCTAGATCTGTTATTGGCGACAGTAAATGTGCTTTGGCGGGCAGGGCGGCAAGCAAGTTCTTACAGGTATCGCTGCGGCTGTAGGTGAGATTGGTCCAAAACTCTTGGCTTAGAGAACGCTTTCCGGCAAACAAATAATAGCCGCCGTCCAGTGCCGGACCCACAACAAATTGCTCGGTTTTCAGGGTCTCAATGGCCTGGTGCAACCTGTCAGCTGTTAGCTGGGGACTGTCAGAGCCGATTAAGATTACCCGTTGATAGCGCTGCAGCAGTCTTTGGTAAACCTGATGCTGGCGCTGGCCGAGACAACCGGGGCCAGTGTGAACAGATTCCAGGCCTTGCCAGAGAGGATCTCTTAGCCCTCCCTGTTCCGCTACTGCGCAGAATGCGTCTGCATCAACTTGCACAACTGTTGCTTTAATCGCTTTTACACAGAGACGGTAGGCGCTCTCTGCGGCTACCTGACCTAGGGTTTTGGCGAGACGAGTTTTAATCGGCGACAGGCCGGGGGTCTTGACAAAGATGGCCACTGCACTAGCACTATTGATCGAGCTCATTATTCTCGCCTAGGCTTAAATGCAAGTTTCAACAGCTCAGGCAGTGACAGCCGGAGCCAGTACCATTGATGTAGCAATGTCACCTTTAACCAACCTTGCTGACGGTATTTTCGGGCGCTGGTTAGCAGTGTTGAAGGAATACGCCGCAATGGAATACGAGCCAGGTGGGCACGCCAGACAAAGAGCAAATCTTCACCGTACAGACTATTTTCTGGGAAGCCATCGAGAGCTAAAAACGTTTTCTTGGAAATACAAAACCCTTGGTCTCCATAGGGACAGCCAAGCAGTCTTGAACGCAGATTGGCACCCAGAGCACTGATCTTTAAGAGAAGACCACTATCCTTAAATCCCAGATCAAAATAGTGCAGGGCGGCGCTCTGTTGATCTTGATTCAGGCTGTTCTCAAGAGCGCGGAGATTGTCTTGGTTAACGCGGCTATCCGCATGTAAAAACCATAGCCACTGGCCCCGAGCCTGCTTAGCCCCGAAATTCAGGCTGGTGGCGCGACTCGTTTGTGAACTCTGAATAATTTCAGTCGGCAGAGAGCTAGTCGCTAGATCCGCGAGCAGCTTCTGCTGTTGGGTCTCCTCCGGGGCTAGGGGGATGATAATAGACAGCTGAGGCCGAAGCGAATCGCTCAACGTTCCAAGACCTCAAGCCAATGCTGCTCTACCGCTGTGAGCTGATGCCGAGGTGTCAGTACTGAGTTCTTTAATGCCTGACGAATATGTGTGGACGTTGCAGTGAAGGGGCTGGCCACAAGGGGTTTTAGAACGCTAATGGCGCGGGCAAGGGTGTCGCTATAGACCTCAAAGAATTTATCGACGCTGACATGCTGGCTGGGATCGTCCATCCAGCAGTCGTAATCGGTAATCAGGCAGACTGAGCTGTAAGCGATCTGGGCTTCTCGAGCCAAGAAGGCTTCGGGGATATTGGTCATACCCACAAGGTCGCAGCTGGCTGCGTCGCGGAGAAAGAAGCTCTCGGCCCTAGTGCCCAGTCTTGGGCCTTCGACGCAGGCATAGGTATTGTTGCTATGTATTGGCTGACCCACCGCGGCTGCGGCGCGCTGAATGTCGCCGTTAAGGGCGGCGCAGACCGGATTGGCAGTGGATACATGAGCGGCGACACCCTGGCCAAAAAAGCTCTGGGCGCGACGGCCTCTGGTGTGGTCAAAATATTGTTCAACCAGTGCTAGATCGCCGGGCTTAATTTGTTGGCGCAGGCTGCCAGCGGCAGAAAAAGAAATAATACGCTCTGCGCCAAGGGCTTTGAGGGCATAGATATTGGCGCGATAATTGATCTCATGGGGCAGTAGCCGATGCCCTGCTCCATGGCGTGAGAGAAACGCTATTTGCTGTCCCTCGTATTCACCGCAGCTGATTGCCCCTGAGGGTGCTCCAAAGGGCGTCATCAGAGTTCGCTCTCTGTCGATCTGCAACCCTTCAAGGCTGTAGAGCCCGGAACCGCCGATAATACCTAACATACTCTGTTCCTGTAAGCGGAAAAGTTGAACCCACTGTGGGTTTTACTGTTTCTCTTGATCATAGACCATATGGTCATTGATTAAGGTTTACAGGATGGACGTCAAACTCCTAAAGTGCTGATTCTAAATCAATTATTTTTTTGCATTCTAGGGAGAATGGTCGTGAGCGTATACAAAGTACCGCAGAAGGAACTGGCATTTATCTTTGATGAGATTATTAACTATTCCGAAATTTGCAGCCTACCAGGGTTTGAGGAAGCGAGCCGCGATATGGTTGATGTGGTATTGCCGGAAGCCGCAAAATTCTTTGAAGACGTCGTTGCGCCGACCAATCACGAGACAGATAAACATCCGGCTTTTTTGAAGGATGGC
>CAJQJT010000204.1 GCA_905478725.1 uncultured Pseudomonadales bacterium | reverse complement strand
GAATTTGCCAAAGGGGAAACAGCAGCTCTAAGCCTGTGCCCTGCATTTTCGATTCGCGATAGTTGCGAATATCTTCCAGATAAAGATCACCAAAGGCCACGGCATCCATATGCAACTGAGCTCGGGCATTGTCCAAGGCCGCGCCCATTAGGCTTTCGTATTGTTCATTGGAACAGGGCCAAGGCAGTGGAATTTCAATCAGTGGCAATCCCGCAGCCTCTGCCTGTAAGCGCAGCAGCTGTTGACGGACACCGTGGATCGCCGAACGATTGAATTCCCCGTTAAAGGTGGTGAGTAAACCCACCACCTCAACCGTTGGATCCTTCTGCAACTGATACAGAGTCCAAGCCGAGTCTTTGCCGCTGCTCCAAGATAGAAGCACGCGCTTGACCCCTTTAGCTACTGGAATAGTCATTTATAAACTGAAACGCACACCAAGACTAGCGCCAAGTCCCAGAGTTTGATAACCAAAGACTTCTTCGTAATTATCATCCAGTAAATTATCTAGACGCAGATAGATGGATAACTTTTCACTGGCGCTGTAGTTGGCGTTAACATTAAGCAGCGTGTAATCCGCTAAAGTGACGGTCTCAGACGGCGTAGGCCAAGGTGGGAAAAAGACGTCAGTTTGGCTGCCGTTGTACTGTGCATTGGTATTAATGTGCAGATTATCCATCACTTGCCAGGCTAGATTTAAGCTAGCAGTATGTCGCGCGCGACGTATTTCATCTTTATAACCACCTGCACCATCCGACTCAACAGAATCTGTATAGGTATATGCAGCGTTTAAAGATAGGCTGTCGCTGAGGATTCCAATAGCGGTTAACTCAACACCCTGACGTTTGCTCTTACCCTCTTTATTAGCAGAGGTGAAACCAAAGGTAACCGGATCAGAGACAAAACCATTAATTTCATTCTCAAGCTCAGCATCAAACAGCGTCGCAGATAAGGTCAGGTTGCTATCAAATAACATCTGATCAACACCTAGCTCCCAGCTAGTAGACTCTTCAGGTTCTAAGTTGGGATTGCCAATAAAGTTAGTGTAAAAACCAAAACGCTCAGAGAAAGTCGGATTCTTAACCGCGGTGCCATAGGCGCTGCGCAGGCGTATGCCGTCATTGAGCTGATAAACAGCTTCAACTCTAAAGGTATTGGCGCTATCAAACTCAGAGTTGTCATCGTAGCGGCCACTAGCTGCAAAGGTCAGACTGTCGGAGAGATCCGTGCGGTATTCAACGGCGATGCTGTCAGTATTGCGCTCGCGATCCTGATTGGGATCTGAGCCCCAAGCAAGAGGCCCACGCTGCTGGAAATCTTCCTCTTCACGTTCCGCCAGCACAGACAATCGCTGTGTAGATTCATCCCAAAAAACAGAGCCAACATACTGATATTGATCTTTGGTTGATGAAGTGTAATTACCCAATACACCAGAATCGAAGGCTTCGTTATCATTGTTTGATTGCGCGATAACCAACTTGTGCTGGAAGCGTCCATCGGCAGAGACATAGTCGCCCTGGACACGCATAGTGCTATTGCGGAATTCAGAGACCTTATCCTGATCTTCAACAAAGCCGTCGAAATCACTGTCACCATCGAACTCATTCATGCCATCAGACTGACGTGCAGCAAAGGAAAGTCGCAGCTCATCGCTAACCTTCCAGCCAGCATTGAGGTTTATATTGGTATTTTTGTAGCCGTCTTTTTCAGTGCCAGTGCGAGATATATTCTCACCCTCGGTTTCAATATGGTTAACACCTAGACGAGCATCAAGGTCGCCCTGCTTACTGCCAACACTGAAACCACTGTTGCTAGTTCCAAAGCTGCCGGTCTCCGTAAAGAGGCTGGCGCTAAGAGGCTGATCGGCACGGCGAGTAATAATATTCACTACGCCTGCCATGGCATCACTGCCGCGCATAGCACTCTGTGGCCCGCGAATAACCTCGATACGCTCAATATCATCAGCACTCAATGTGCCCCAATTGAGTTCATCACTCTGGGAAGGATCATTGGCTTCGACGCCATCGATAAGCACCAACAGGTGGTTGGCTTCGGCACCACGAACACGGATCTGAGTCGCCGAACCCTGGACACCACTGCGGCTCACCGCCAGTCCTGGCACATCCCGCAGTAGGTCACTCACACTGAGCGCGGCACGATTTTTTAGCTGCTCGCTGTCGATCACAGTGATCGCATTAGCGGAGCGCGAGGCGGCAATAGGTAGCAGAGAAGCGCTGACCAGCACCTCTTCAATTTCAGTTTGTTGCGCGGTTTGCCCTTGGACAACAGTAGGTAATATAGATAGCAGCGATACAGTAGCAACTGTCGCCATAGAACGAAGATTTTTCATATTTGGATTCTCTTACACTCACACCCGAGTGGCTAAAAGTTAATTTACGGGGGCGTGCGCGAAAACCGACAGAGACTGTCAATCAGCACAAGACCGCACCCCGCGGTTTGTCTGCGTTGCGATAGGCCGGTCTCCGGACTCATAAGTGAACAGCGAGATACTACTTATAGATCGCCGTTCTGCTTAGTATCCTTCCCATGCTTAAAAACACAGTGGTATCACTACTAAACATTCTTATTTACCGTTGCGGGGGCAGTGTTGGGATAGCTCCATAAGCCAAACCTTGGCAGAGCGCACCAACTTCCCTTTTCACTCTTGTCTGGTCAATATCAAAGCTGACCAAATTCGAGAACCTATTGCAGAAGCAAGAGCGTGCAATCTAGTCGCTTAAAGAATTGAAGTCAAATTCATTTCCCTGAGATTCGGTATTTATCCTGACGCCCACAACTGTTAATCTGCACAGAATTCAACAGAAGGCGCACCGAACATGCTCGCAGTACTGATCAAACGAATCCTCGCCCCCGGAATGGAGAGCACCTACGAAGAGTTTTCACGGAAGATCATTCAGGCCGCCGTACCCGCGCGAGGATTTATCTCCAGCAAAGCCTTTAAAGACCTCAATGAACCCAGCATCCGCTACACCCTGATTCAAATGGAATCACTGGCCGATTGGCAAGCCTGGAAGGCCTCCTCAGAACGAAATGACGCCCTGATCCAGATCCAACCACTGCTTCAGGAACCGGAAACGATTTCAATATTAACTACAGCTTAAAGGACAGAGCCTCGAGCGTTTTGTAATAGAGAGCCCTCAGCATCTTGTAATAGACAGCCCTCAGCATCTTGTAATAGAGAGCCCTCAGCATCTTGTAATAGAGAACCTTCAGCGTTTTGTATTAAAAAGCCGTTAGCAGGAAGCCGCTTCAAGCGCCTCAGTCACCTTGCGCACACCAATCACCGTCATCCCCTTAATCGGCTGCTTCGGCACATTGCCCGCTGGCACAATAGCCCGAGTAAAACCATGCTTCGCCGCCTCACGCAATCGCTCCTGACCATTGGCCACCGGACGAATCTCACCGGCCAAGCCAACCTCACCAAAGACCACCAAATCCTGAGGTAATGTCTTGTCGCGAAAGCTCGAAATCACCGCCAAAATCAGCGCCAGATCCGCACTGGTTTCAAGCACCTTGACCCCGCCCACCACATTGACGAAGACATCCTGATCACCAACCGAAATACCGCCGTGTCTATGCAGTACTGCCAGTAACATGGACAGACGATTCTGATCCAGACCCACAGTGACCCGTCGCGGATTACCCAGATGGCTATCATCCACCAGCGCCTGTAACTCAACCAGTAAGGGTCTAGTGCCCTCCCAGATAATCATCACCACACTGCCAGAAGAGATCTCCTCGGCGCGCTGTAAAAAAATTGCCGAGGGGTTGGGCACTTCGCGCAGACCTTTATCTGTCATGGCAAAAACACCCAGCTCATTGACCGCACCAAAGCGGTTTTTATGACTGCGCAAGGTGCGGAAATGATTGTCGCTGGAGCCCTCAAGCATCAGCGAGCAATCGATCATATGTTCCAGCACTTTGGGGCCAGCCAGAGAACCGTCTTTGGTCACATGACCCACCAAAATCAATACAGTGCCGCTCTGTTTGGCAAAGCGCACTAACATAGCAGCACTTTCACGGACCTGAGAGACACTGCCCGGTGCCGAAGCCACCTCTTCCAAATGCATTACCTGAATCGAATCTACTACCAAGATCTTCGGGCGCTTCAGCTCAGCAATAGCACAGACCGTTTCCACTGAAGTCTCCGCCATCACTTCAAGCTTGTTCGTCGGCAGACCCAGACGATTGGCGCGCATGGCAATCTGCTGGGGTGATTCCTCACCAGTGACATAGAGAGCCGAATGATTTTCCGCTAGCTTGCACAGGGTCTGCAGGAGCACCGTACTTTTGCCCGCCCCCGGCTCACCGCCCAGTAAGACGCAGGAGCCTGGCACCAAACCGCCACCAAGCACCAGATCCAGCTCGCCGGTTCCAGTACTGATACGGGGAACCTCATCCAGAGCAATATCCGCAAGGGTTTTCACCGCACTGTCTACAGCACCGGCAAACCCGGAGCGCAGGTTCTTACCACCGCGGGTGGGGGATCCGAGACGTATTTCCGAGAGGGTATTCCAGGCATTGCACTCAGTGCACTGCCCCTGCCATTTGTTGTAGTCGGCGCCGCAGTCATTGCAGACAAAGGCGGATTTAGCTTTGGTAGCCACGCAATTTCTCCTTCAAGATGGGGCTTATTTAAGCCTATTACTGGTGTTATGTACAGTTATACCGCTATTCTCAATTTAGCCTCTGGAGGCTAAGATGCAGGTTCAAAAATAATAAGATAGTGACTAATCATGCAGCCCTCTTCCAACAGCCCCGAATTCAAAATACGCCCAGCAACGGTCAGCGACTGCTCAACTATCTTGCATTTTATCCATCTGCTCGCGGAGTATGAAAAACTCACTCACGAAGTTGTCGCCGATGAAGAAAAACTCGCAGCTACACTATTTGGCGACAGCCCCAGCGCCGAGGTGATTATTGCCGAGTATCAGGGCAAGCCTGTGGGCTTGGCGCTATTCTTTACCAGCTACTCAACCTTTCTCGCCCAGCCCGGCATCTATCTCGAAGACCTAGTTGTAGAGAACAGTATGCGCGACAAAGGCTTTGGTAAAGCACTGCTCACCCATCTGGCCAAGATCGCAGTATCGCGACACTGTGGTCGTTTGGAATGGTCGGTTCTCGACTGGAATCAACCGGCCATCGACTTTTACCATTCCCTAGGCGCCGTACCCATGGAAGGCTGGACGGTTAATCGTTTGACTGGGGAAGCGCTGCAAAGCGTCGCCAAGCAAGCCAATTAAAAGCATTATCGGAGACAGTCAATGAACAGTTCGCAACTTGCCGGCAAGCGTATCCTAGTAACCCAAGCCGATACCTTTATGGGCCCTACCCTCTGCGAGGTTTTCGCTGAGATGGGTGCCGAGGTGATAGCGGACAATAATCTGCTTACCGATCCGTCCCTACCTGCCAAGATTATTCAGCAGGCCGGACATATAGATGTGCTGGTGATTAATCTGGCGATCCCCGCGCCCTTTACCAAGGGCGAGTTGGTGGATGACGCTGAATGGTCCGCCACCTTTAGTGCCGTAGTCGATCCCATGCCAAGACTCTGCACCGCGGTTCTGCCACAGATGATTGAGCGTCAGGGGGGCAAGATTTTGGTTATGGGCAGCGCCTCGGCACTGCGGGGTATGAAGCGGGCTTCTACCTATAGTGCCGCACGGGGAGCGCAGCTCTCTTATGTCAAAGCCATGGGCGTGGAGATGGCGCCTCAGGGTATTCAGGTCAATGCCATCGCCCAGAACTTTGTCGATAACCCTACCTATTTTCCAGAAGAGACCAAGGCCAACCCCAAGTTTCAGGAACGGCTTAAGAATGATGTGCCACTGGGGCGGTTGGTATCGCTGAGAGAGGATGCGTTGTTTGCAGCCTATTTGTGTTCGGATGCGGCGGATTGTTTTGTCGGTCAGGTGTTTCCGGTGAGTGGGGGATGGGCGGTTTAAGATTTAAGAATACTGGGTAGAGACTAGTTTTTTCAGCTGGCTCTTTATGCCGCAAAAAAAATACATAACATACAGATAAAAAAAACAGGGACCGAAGTCCCTGTTTTTTCTCAAAAGCGATAAACTCTAAATTAGAAATCATAGCTCACAGACAGACCATAAGTTCTTGGCTCCATATAGCGCTTGGCTAAACGCTTACCAACGAAGTTAAAGTAACGGCTCTCTTCTGCTTTTTGTGTATCAGTGAGATTGCGAGCCCACAAGTCAATTGACCAATCGGCATTTCCAGGACGGTAGCCAAGGCGAAGGTTCATCATATTAAAAGACGGTAACAAATCATCCGGGGTATTAGCACTGCCTTGGTCCGAGTAGCGATCACCTTTGTGAGTGTATTCAATACGGGTAACCAGCGCATTGCCGCCGCCCAGAAGATAGCGATGATCCGCAACCACAGTCAAGTTCAGCTCTGGCGCGATGGGAACACGATTGCCGGACGCATCGGTTTTGGCATCGATCACACCGTCATTATCGTCACCGAAAGAATCGTTACCTCGTGGCAGCGCAACACCGGTGAAGTCTTTATAGGTTGCATCTGTGTAACCTAGGGCAGCGGAAATTTTCAAATTTTCCGTGGCATGAAATACGGTTTCCAGTTCAAGACCTTTGGATTCAACCTTCGCGGCATTGGACCAAATAGATAGACCGCCAGTGCCAAGTGTTGGATCCCATGACTGCACCTGCAAGTCGGTATAGTCAATATAGAAAAGTGATACATTGGCAACTAAGCGATTGCCCATCCAGCTAGACTTCATACCCAACTCGTAACTGGTGGTTTCTTCTGGATCAACAGTTAAGTTAGTGTCTAACTCTGAAAGTTTTTCCACCGCAACATTAAAGCCACCAGACTTAAAGCCTGTAGCTATGCCAGCATAGAGCATTAGATCATCGCTGGCGGCAAATTTAAGCCCTGCGGTCCAGGATACATTTTCATTATTGATATCCTCGAGGTCAGGATATTGCCCCTCGATATTGCCCAGAATACCGCTGATGTATCCGAAGGCAGGATCAATACCAGTAGCTGATTTGCTAAAGGATTTTGTCTCGTCGGTATAACGCGCGCCAGCATACATAGACAACTGATCATTAAAGCGATAGTTGGAGTGAACAAACGCTGCATAGCTCTCGCTCTCAAGGTGATGATCAAACAGCACCGAGCCCGGCAGTCCAAACCAATCGACGCCCACATAGGCCTCGTATTCGTAATTATTTTCATAGTCAAAATAATACAGCCCAGCAACATAATCGAACTTACCATCCGCCGGAGAAGCAATGCGAAGTTCCTGAGTGAATTGAGTTTGATCCATGCTGTCAATTCTATCGAAGCCCACAACAGGTCTTAGATCATCGTCCCAGACACTATCGGCGGAGTTATCTCTGAAGCCGGTCAGTGAGGTTAGTGTGTAACCGTTGGCAAAGTCCTGTTCATAGGTTAATGAAGTACCAAATCCACTTGTACCCGCTTCATCTACACCATTTAAATAGATCGTATATTTTTGATCATCTGAGGAGACTTCTGTTCCGGCATCTTCTAGGTTCTCAAGGATGTATCTTTTATCTTCGTAGTCCGAGGCGTCAAAACTGAGATAGAAACGGCTTGTATCTGTGGGTGTATAAGCGATATTCGCTCTGGCGCCCCACTTGTCATAAGAGCCGTAGTCATCGTCATTATTAAACAGGTTGGTAACATAACCACCTCTACTTGCGGTGGTTGCCGAGAAACGTGCTGACAGGATATCTTCGATAAGCGGCACATTCACCATAGCGCGGGCACGGCGGTAATCGTAATTACCCAGGTCTGCTTTAAGGTTTGCCTCAAATTCTTCGCCAGGTTTTTTGGTGACAATATTCACCGCACCAGCAATGGTATTTTTCCCAAATAACGTGCCCTGTGGGCCGCGCAATACTTCTAAACGCTCAACTTCGCCCAGGTCGGCGTTGGCCGCATCCTGGCGACCCAAGTAAACGCCATCCAGATAGACACCAAAGCCTGAGTCGAAGCCAGGAGAAAAGAACGGAATATTCGAAGAGATTCCGCGAATAGCAATATCCGCTTCACCCGGGCCACGGCTAGTTGGGAATTCGAAGTTGGGTACCAGAGATGCAACATCCTGCATGCTCTGAGAACCGCTGGCGATAATATCGCCTGCTGTAATCGCGGTAATCGCAATAGGAACATCCTGAACGGACTGCGCGCGCTTTGTTGCTGTGACCAGTATTTCTTCCACTAGCCACTCTGAACTCGCAGCATTTGATTGCTGTGCCTGTGCGGCTGACATCGCCGTCACGCAGCCTACGGCTACTGCAAGCATCTTTATTTTATAATTCATAATTTTCCCCTGTCTGTCTTTTTGTTTTGGCATAAATCCGATGGACTTAGCCTGCTATCTTGCTTTTATGGACGCCCCAAAATCGGGCATAAGGTAGTAAACCATGGTAAATACCTGTCCGGAATGGCTATTGAAGACAAGCCATTTGGCATTTCAAGCCAAAATGAAGAGAGCTATGACTTACGCTAGAGGCACGACAATTTCGTCTCAGGAGAATAGCGGAAATCAGTTTATTCGTATAAGGATAAATGCAGAATTCACTTCTAATTAGCCAAGATCAACCCTATGCTGAGGGCTGAAAACAATAAATTAAGGGGCTGAGCGGTGGTAAAAAAACAGATAGATCCTGAGCTGTTGGTGGTGTTAGAAAAAATTCCCGATTTTGATATTTGGGAGAACTTAGCCAACACTCGAGTGCTACGACAGGCCTTCGCCGAGAAACAAAAAACCCACTTATCGACCATGGATCATGTGCTATTTTCAGACCATCGAATATCTGAAGAGGGGGATAATACGGACTTGCGCGTCAGGGTCTATAAACCCGCCAAGGCCGACGGACCCTTGCCTGTGTTGCTGTGGATTCATGGTGGCGGCTATGTGCTGGGTTCTATCGACTTTGAAGTGGCGGCCATGGAGCGCTTTGTCCATGAGGTGGGCTGCATTGTCATTGCTGTTGAATATCGGCTGGCACCGGAACATCCCTACCCTGCTCCCCTAGACGATTGCTATCAG
>CAJQJT010000203.1 GCA_905478725.1 uncultured Pseudomonadales bacterium | reverse complement strand
GCGGCGGAATCATCGCGATCTAGGCTGTTGTAGTGCAGTTCACCATAACCGCCAAACGTCGTCTTGCTACTTGCGCTGGGGGCCATGGCAATCTGTTCCACGGCACTAATAGTTGCTTCAGCAATCACTTCAGTTTCTTGAATACGCGCATCATTGCTGCGCAGCTGTTCTTTCAGCGTGGCGATCTCGCCTTGCTGCTGTTGAATCATTTCCCACATCTGCTCCATGCTAGGAGTCGCTGCTTGGGCGGCAGCAGTAAGATTCAAGCCAATGATGGTGGCAAGAAGTTGCTTCTTCATGTCTTTATTTCCTTGAAATGGTTTTACCGGAATATGACTAGTCACGCTTGTCGATACCTGAAGATACGTTTGCGAGCAGGTCATGGGTTACAACAGGCGCTACTATAATAATATCTAAACGCAAATGCAAATCATTCTCATTTGCGTTTGACCAGTGATCTTTCTAAACATGACGTGAGATGTGAGTATTGACCTAAATAAATTCTCTGCTGCGGTGTTGTCTGTGAGACTTAACGGGTAAAATGCGCGTCAGACGCAGTGCATTTCAGCACAATTACTAATTTCAGAGGATTTGTCTCTATGGACATTATGGAAACCATTCGTGAACAGGTAGAGAACAACGCAATTATTCTCTATATGAAAGGCTCACCCAATCAACCGCAGTGTGGCTTTTCTGCCCGCACCGTTCAGGCGTTGATGGAGTGCGGACAACGCTTTGCCTATGTGGATATTCTCTCCAACCCGGAAATTCGCACTAACTTGCCGACTTACGGCAACTGGCCGACCTTTCCTCAGCTTTGGATCAAAGGCGAGCTCATCGGCGGCTGTGACATTATTGCTGAGATGCATGAGAAGGGTGAGTTAAAACCCCTAATGGATGAGGCAGCACCAGCAGCCGAAGCCTAAAACCTGCAATACAGCTGTTAGCCGAGACGTCGTCGATCATCCTGAGAGGATAGTCAACGGCGTTTTTGTTTGCTTGGGGTTTAACCTCAGAGAAGCTGACCTTGAACCTGTTTTTGTGTCTTAATCGCGATACTTGGGCCTGAGCTCAGTCTACAATGCGCAGCACTTGATAACGGCCCTTTAACTTCTTCACTCTATTAAAAAAGGATTTTGCCCTATGAGCCTCTTTCGTCTTGGCCTACTGGCCACATTAACCACAGCGCCACTCGTTGCTAGTGCTGATATTGCCGGTCTATACGCAGGTGCGGGTGTCTGGCAATCCAGTCCTTCTGGTACCCTGGGTAATACCAGTATCAGTCTTGAAAATACCCTCAATTTTGATGAAGAAAACAGCAACTATCTTTTTATTGCCTTGGAACATCCAATCCCTCTACTGCCTAACCTGCGCCTGTCACGCACCGACCTAGAATGGGCCGGGCAGGGCACGGTGCCTGCGGGAACCAGTCTTGATGAAGTGGTATTTCCAATAGACCAAGCCGTCGCTGCAGACCTAGATCTCAGTCACACAGAGATCACTTTTTACTATGAAGTTCTCGACAATATTGTCGACTTGGATCTGGGTTTAACGGCACGTATTTTTGATGGCGAAGCCAGCCTGATCGGTGCATCACAGCAGGAGCGCGTCGAATTGGATGCCGTGATTCCCATGCTCTATGGCAAGGCTGGAATCGATTTGCCATTTAGTGGACTGTCTGCGGCAGTGAGCGGAAACTGGATTAATGTTAATGATTTTCACCTGATCGATTGGAGCGCCGAACTCAATTACGATTTTAGTATTGCGCCTACTCTTGAGGCAGGCCTGAGCATTGGTTACCGCTCAATGCTGATCGAAATTGATGATCGGGACGAATTGCAGTCAGATGCTGAATTTGACGGGCTGTTTATTGGCTTGCGGCTGATACTTTAATCGGCTCTTAACAGCTGATTCTAAAAGCTGGTATTAAGGCCTTAGGCTAAGACCTAAGGCTTTTCCAGGGGCGGCGAATTTCATCATGACGAATAATGAATTCGCCGTTTTTACGATCATTAAAGAAATGGTGCAGGGCAAGCTCAACAACAGGAAAAGCCAACTCTCCCCAGGGAATCTCAGCTTCATCAAACAGCGCTACCTCTGAGGACTCAAAGGTGGCATTGAACTTGGGTTCTGCGAGCCGAGCGCGGTAAAACACGTAGACCTGGTTAATCTGCGGGATATCGAACAGCGCATAGAGACTTGGCTCCACGACATGGGCATTGGCCTCTTCCTCGCACTCACGCAGTGCACCGGTTAGGGAAGATTCACCATTTTCTAAAAACCCCGCGGGCAATGTCCAAAAGCCATGACGTGGCTCAATCGCTCTGCGGCAGAGTAAAACTTTGTCGCCATAGACAGGCAAGACACCGGCAATCACCTTGGGGTTTTCATAGTGAATAGTGATACAGAACTCGCAGACATGGCGTTCGCGATTATCCCCATCGGGGATAGCTTTGATAACAGACTTGCCGCAATTGGAACAAAAGTTCATGAAATTCTCAGAAAAAGGCGATAGCCGAGTATAATGCACAAATGTTAGAAACCATTAAAAATCGTTTAAAAAATTTCCCCCTGGAACGCCTTCAGCCTGGCCCGCAAGAGCAAGGTTCAACGGCCGCTGTGCTGGTTGCCCTTCACGGAGACAATTCAGACCCGCAAGTTATCCTCACTCAGCGAGCATTTCATCTCAATAACCATGCCGGTGAAGTGGCCTTTCCCGGCGGCATGTGGGATGCAACAGACACTGATCTTTTACAGACCGCGCTGCGAGAAGCTCATGAAGAGATAGGCCTGTTACCCAGTTTGGTAGAGCCAATTGCAACACTTCCCGTGGCCATACCTAAGCGTCGCAGTTTAAAAGTTACGCCTTTTGTCGGTCTGGTTGATGGGCCTTTAGATCTAGTGGCAGACCCAGGTGAAATTGGTGCGCTATTCGATGCCCCGCTACAGCGGTTTATGAATGTGGATCACTACGACTACTTTGAAATGAAAACGGAATACGGTGCACTGAGTTTTCCTTTTCTGCCGTATAACGGCTATAAAATTTGGGGCTTTACCTTAAAGGTGCTGACCGATATGTTGAACACCACCTTGGAGGCGAATATCCACCTCGATTATCCCAGCCATGAGCGCATCGAAGCATTGCGTCAGAGCGAACAGTTGAGCAAGAGAGGACCACAATGATTTACCGAATTGGCGAGCAGGCCCCAGTTATTGATGCCACCGTTTTTGTTGCCCAGAGCGCAGACGTTATAGGCCAGGTGACCCTCAAAGAGCATTCCAGCGTTTGGTTTAATGCCGTAATCCGTGGCGACTGTGATCGTATTGAAGTGGGTGCACGAAGCAATATTCAGGATGGTGCAGTGCTGCATTGCGATATAGGTCAGCCATTGATTATTGGTGAAGATGTCACCGTCGGTCATAACGCGATGATTCACTGTCTTGAAGTGGGTGATCGAACTTTGATTGGAATCAACGCAGTAATCCTCGATGGTGCAAAAGTTGGCAGTGACTGCATCATTGGTGCCAATACGCTAGTTAAAGCGGGCAGTGTGATTCCCGATGGTTCGTTGGTTGTAGGTTCTCCAGGCAAAGTTATTCGCCAGTTGGATGAGCAGTCTCGCGCGTTGTTGCTCGGTTCAGCGGCCAGCTATGTCCACGAAGGGAAAGTAATGTTGGATGAGCTTGTAGAGGTAGAGCGCTAATGTCGGATAAGCCAGTAAAGTCACCCTGTAATTCGGTGTGCTCATTAAATGATGAAGATGTCTGCATGGGCTGCTACAGAACCTCGGAAGAGATTCGAATCTGGTCTGTGCTGAGTAATGACCAGCGCCGCGATGTGGTTATTGCCTGTGGTGAACGGAACCGCAAGGTCAATCCCTTTTATTAGGCTCCTGATTCAAGGCTC
>CAJQJT010000202.1 GCA_905478725.1 uncultured Pseudomonadales bacterium | reverse complement strand
GGGAAACAACAACGCCAGCTTAGAGGTTCAGGTCACAGACCCTGAAGCCTTTGATTACGCACCCTTTCGTGTCACCTGGGTCAGCGAGCAGAATAGCTGGCGCATTGAAGATTTAAGCAGCGGTGCCATCACCCAGGCGGCCCCAGGGTCGAGCAACTTTGACTACGCTGGGCTCAATATCTCTGTGGACAGTATGCCCCTGGATGGCGAGAGCTATACCATCGCTCCTCTAGCGCGGCCTGCTAGCGGCATTCGTATGGTTCAGACCGATCCGCTATCAGTCGCCACTGGCGACACTATGCGGGTTATGAGCGACCTCAGTAATCTCGGCACGGCAACCGTTAGTCTGGAACAGATTAGCGTCAAGCAAAACGCCACCTTTGACTTTGGCAAGACTATCGATAGTCTCGGCAATAACCCCAGCGCGGCAGCCGGCGAAGCGATAGCAGCAAATTATTTATCTCCTGCCTTCGTTATTCCCCAGGGCAGTACCCAGACCTCGCTGATGATGGAAGTACCCTACGACAGCGATCTCAGTTTTCAGGTGATGACCGCTGACGCGGTGCATGTTCTGGGTCACAGCCTCGATCAAGCTGAGCAGGTGACCTTGGTCTCTGGTGACCCCGGGTTTAACAGCAGCAGCAGTTACAGCGCCTCTTACCTCAATGCCACAGGCTCAGATGCCTATCTGGATATGCAGTTGACCTATGGCTTTTTGGCCACTGAAGTTGAGCGCAAAGACTGGCAGGTGAGTGACACTGGCATTACCGATGCCTTTGAGATTACCACCATCCCTGCATCAGCGACCTCAGACCGCGTGCGCCTTCAGGACAACGAATCCTCTGTGGCGATTGATTTGATCAGTGCAAATGCGCTGGTCTTAAACGGTACCGCGCTATCTAACCTTTCCTTGGCGGCAGGGCAGACAACATCTGCGGCGGCCATGGCCAGCTGGTTAAACAGCGCCTCGGCAGCTACCGGGGTCAGCGCAACGGCGAGCAATATTATTGAGCTCGATGCCAGTGGCATCGACTTCACCCAGCAGTTGACCATCAACAACGTCACCATTGGTGATGGCTCTCTGTTGACCTCGGCCGACCAGTTGGCGAATGCTATCAATCTGGTCACAGCTAACACCAATGTGGTTGCCACTGTGACCCCAGATGATCGCTTGCAGCTGACCAATTCTGTGGGTTTCGAGGGTGCCAATATTACTCTGGGCAACCCGGATGCCTCGTCTACCAGCAATGCTCTGGGTCAGAAAAACACCACCTTTAGCGGGCAGCTTGAGTTGCAGGGCGCTGAAGAAATTCGCTTCACCTTTGGCGACGATGGGCGGCCAGCTGATTTAGCTGTACTGGGTCTGCGCACCGGCATCTATGTGGATGGCCCGGTAACCGAAGACCTCGCCGTATTTGTTACCGGCAGTGGCAGCGCCTCAGTGGCGGCGGGCTTTGGTGCAATGGACAAAAATGCTGTCGCCGCGAGTCAGCAACAGCCGTTCACCATCAAATTTTTATCTGATACGGAATACAGTATTACCGATAACGCCAGCGACACTGTTGTCGCCACCCGAAGCTATAGGTTGGGTCAAGATATTATCCATAACGGCATGCTTGTGGCACTTCAGGGCACACCTCAGGCAGGCGACCGCTTTAATATCGAGAGCAATGCCGACGGTATTGGCGACAACGGCAATATACGTCGCATAGTTGAACTGCAAGACAAGCCGCTGTTGGATGACGGGCGCACCTTTAGTGAGTCCTATATCACTCTGGTTGGTACCGTTGGCAGCAAAGCCGCCTTGGCAATGATGTCGAAGGAAGCCATGCAGGTGGTCTTCGACCAGGCAGTGGCCTCAAAAGATCAGATTTCCGGAGTCAGCTTAGACGAGGAAGCCGCTGAACTGATTCGTTTTCAGCAGGCCTATCAGGCCTCGGCACAAATTATTCAGGTAGCCTCCAAGCTATTTGATTCTATATTAACGATTCGTTAAGGAATTGACTGATGAAAGTCTCAACCAGCCAAATATTTGAGCGCGCCACTACCCAGATGGCCCAGCAGCAGTCGAAAGTCGCTGCAATGCAAGCTCAGCTGGCAACCGGCAAGCAGGTTCTTCGACCCAGCGACAGCCCAGAGCAAGCGGGCATGATTCAACGCCTGAGTAGCGCCTTAAATCGCCAGGATGTTTACAGCAGCAACCTGGATGCGATCAACAGTCGTTTGGGTGCTGAAGAAGCGGCACTGATGAGTTCTGAGGACGTTATGCAGCGGGTTCGCGAGCTCGCCGTGCAGGCTAGCAGCGACACCATGTCTGTTGCTGACCGCAAAATTATTGCCTCGGAGGTGACAGCCCTGCGGGATCAGCTGCTATCTCTGGCCAATGCTCAGGATGTCTCTGGCAACTATGTTTTTTCAGGCTCTATGGTCAGAGACCAGCCTTTTACTGAAGACGCCGCGGGCAACTTGGTTTATCAGGGTGACCAAAATCGTATGCTGGTAGATGTTTCCGATCAACGTCAGCTGGCGCTCAACCGCCCTGGCAATGAAGTGTTCTCCAGTGTGATTCGTGAAACCGATGGCGTCAGCGAGCGAGTTGGTTTTTTCCAAGTGATCGATGATTTTAATGCCGCCCTGCTTAACCAAGATTCCGGACAACTGCAGAACAGCCTTGCGGAAGTCAGCGAGCTAACCCTGAATATGGCGGTCTCTATCGCCGATGTCGGTAGTCGCCTGCGCATCAGCGAACTGCAAACCGATAGCCTGGCTGACGCCAAGCTGCGTTATCAGACATTGCTGTCCGGTGCCGAAGATTTAGATTACGCCACTGCTATTACCCAGCTGACCTCTGAAATTATGTCACTGGAAGCAGGGCAGAGCAGCTTTGCAAAAATTTCCCAGCTGACATTATTTGACTACATCCGCTAACGCGACCCCGAATTGAAAAGCGAGACAGTATAGATGGCCGAAGTCACCGCAGCCGATAGCCCCACAGCACAGATTATGAAAACTCTGGGCGCTGGCTCAGGGATCAATATTACCGAATTGGCGCAGAACCTAACCGATGTGGACAAGGCGCCACGGCAAGAAAAAATCGACGCTGCAGTCGCCGCCACGGAAGCAAAAATTTCCGCCTACGGTTTAATTTCCTATCAGGTCAGCCTGCTGCAAAGCGCCTTTGAAGCGCTCAATGACGCCGACGAATTGGCCACCAATACAGCCAGCTCCAATGACCCAGCTGTGACTCTTAATAGTGTCGATGGCACCTCGGAAGCCGGCTCCCATATTATTGAAGTATCCCAGCTGGCTCTCGAACAGCGGGTCAAGTCCGCCGAGTACAGCACCTCCACCACTAGCCTTAATTCCGGCAGCGCTTTTGATAT
>CAJQJT010000201.1 GCA_905478725.1 uncultured Pseudomonadales bacterium | reverse complement strand
CGGGGTCCGGCATAGAGCATGTCGAAACCGTAACCTGTAACCATCACAGTGTTCTCAGGGAAATACAGCTCAACCATTTTGCGGATACAGTCATCACGCACGGAAGCGGGGATATCGCCCTGTTTGAGTTTGCCGAGCAACATGTGCACGACAATACCATCGGCGCCTAGACGCTCCATAGCCATGTGGCAGAGCTCTTCGTGAGCACGGTGCATGGGGTTGCGAGTTTGGAAGGCCACAACCTTGTTCCATCCGCGCTGGGCGATTTCATCGCGAATTTCAGTTGCCGTGCGGAAGGTATCGGGAAAATCCGCTTGGAAGTAGCTCAGGCTCAACACCTGAATATCACCGGAAACCAAGTGATTGCCCAGATTATTAAAGGTCGCAACACCTGGATGCTGAGGATCCAAGGTGCCAAAAATATCGGCCGCCATAGATTCAATCTGTGCCGCGCTGACCTCTTCAATTGCCGCAACATCCATTACCGCGATCACCGGATGACCTTCAGTATTGGGGTCTCTCAGGGCAATACGGCTAGCGCCGCTGATAGCCGAAATATCCTTGGTCAGATTGATCACTGGCACGGGCCAAAACAGGCCTTCAGTGGTGTGCAATGAAGCAGAAACACTGAGCGCATCAGCGAGGTTCATATAGCCCTTTAGCGGATTAAAATATCCCGCACCGAGCATTACGGCGTTGGCCGCTGCGGCTGAGTTTAGCAGCAGCGAAGGCAGAGACTCTGCTTCTTGCAGCAGCGCCTGCCGCTGGGCGTCGTCGACTAAAAGAGGGTTTAGCTGGTCTGATCCATGGGGCTTAATCAAGTGGTCTTTCTCCATTGGTTTTAAGTGAGTACGGGCTAAAAATAATAGGTAATAAGAGCTAGGCAATAAACCCATGTTCTTCAAGGTACGTCATAATCAACGTCACTTCCTGCTCAAGTGTCATCTGATCTGTATGCAAATGAATCTCAGGGCTGTTTGGCGCTTCGTAGGGATCATCAATACCGGTAAAGTTCTTGATCTCTCCGGCGCGAGCTTTCTTGTAAAGCCCCTTAGGGTCGCGCTTCTCGGCTTCTGAGAGCGCACAGTCGACAAAGATTTCGATGAAGGCAAAGCCTGACTCAAGATGCAGCGCCCTAACCTGATCGCGGTCGGCGCGATAGGGACTAATGAAGCTCGACAGGGCAATCACACCGGAATCCACAAACAGTTTGGCGATCTCACCAATACGGCGAATATTTTCCGTACGATCTTCAGCGGAAAAACCGAGATTTTTGTTGATGCCCAAGCGGATATTGTCGCCATCCAGCCGATAACTGAGTTTGCCGCGCTGAAACAGGGCTTTTTCCAGTGCTACAGCAACGGTACTTTTACCGCTCCCGGAGAGGCCAGTAAACCAAAGGGTTGCACCCTTTTGTCCCAGCAGTTCACTGCGATCATCAATCGTAATATCACCATCGTGCCAGGTTACATTTGTCGCTTTTTGCTCAGCCATGAGAAATTTCCCGTCCGTCAATAATGAGGGTCGATACTAGAGCCTTTAACTATACAAGTAAAACAGGATATTATGTTTACCATAATCGATTTAACCGATAAGCATAATGATTGCAAAATATAGGTAAGCGACATGAAATATAGCCTTCGGCAACTACAGATATTCCTCAGTATTGCCCGTTATGAAAATATATCCAGAGCTGCGGAACAGCTACATATGTCCCAGTCTGCTGCCAGTTCTGCTCTACAGACTCTTGAACAGGCATTTAACCTTAGCCTATTTAATCGCAGTGGCAAAAAGCTCGAACTCAATGAGGTGGGCAAAACATTGCGCAACAAGGCTCAGGTGTTAATTGCCCAGGCCGAAGAGTTTGAGCAGGCACTGCAGGGTCACAGCGATATCGGCCATCTTAAGGTGGGTGCCAGCTTTACCATCGGCAACCATCTGGCGGTGAGCTATCTGGCGGGCTATCTTGCCCGACATCCCGAAGCTCAGGTAGATATCAATGTCGCCAACAGCTCGGACGTGGCAGCTCAGGTGGCCAACTACGAAGTGGATATAGGCATGATTGAAGGGGCCATACAGCACAAAGATCTGGAATTAATTCCCTGGAGAGAAGATCGCCTGGTGGTATTTTGCAGCCCCTCTCACCCTCTGGCAAAAAAACAACGTCTCACCGATGCCGATATAGTCGCCGCCAGATGGATTCTCCGAGAACCGGAATCCGGTGCCCGCCATACTTTTAACAATGCATTGACTGGTTTAATGCCGAAGCTCGATATCTATTTACAGTTCAAACACAACGAGGCAATCAAAAAAGCGGTTGAAGCGGGATTGGGCATTGGCTGCCTCTCCGAGATCGTGTTGCAAAACAACTTCAAGAGCGGCGAGCTGGTACCCCTTACATTACCCAAGCGGGATATGACTAGAACTTTCTATTTTGTGCTGTCGAAACACCGCCACAAAACAGTGTCCACAGACTGGTGGATAGAGGAATGTAATCGCGCCGTCTGAGTTTGACTAGACCAGCCTCGCCTGCCAATAATTTAACCAAAAACTGGCACTGAGCAGTAGATTGTGACAATAATGATAGTCGCTGTATCACCACATAATTCTAATAATAATCGACCAGTGGACCCTAACTATGCGCGCCCTCGAAAACCTTAAAATTCTCGACTTTACCACATTGGTACCCGGCCCTTTTGCCACTATGATGCTGGCGGATATGGGCGCCGAGGTTCTGCGTGTTGAATCGCCAACCAGGCCAGACCTACTGCGCACCATGCCGCCCTTTGCCGACGGCCAGTCAACTGCCCACGGCACACTCAATCGCAATAAGCGCGCCATCGCTCTGGACCTAAAAAACCGTGAGGCCGTGAATATCGCCAAACGCCTGGTGATGGATTACGACATTGTTATTGAACAGTTTCGACCAGGGGTGATGCAGCGTCTAGGCCTTGGCTATGAGCAGCTGCGTGAGATCAACCCAAAGCTGATTTACTGTTCAGTCACCGGCTACGGCCAGACTGGGCCCTACCGCGATCGCGCCGGACACGACAACAACTACCTCTCCATCTCTGGCCTCAATGGCTACTCTGGCCGTGAAGGCGATCGCACACCGATTATGGGTATGCCAGTGGCGGATATAGCAGGAGGCTCACTGCATGCAGTGATCGGCATTTTGGCTGCAGTGAATCAGCGTCATATCAGTGGCGAGGGCCAGCAGATCGACATCAGCATGACCGATGCCATGTTCTCTCTTAATGCCCTGTTTGGCTCTACCTATCTAGGTGCCGGAGTGGAACCCAGCTCCGGCTCTATGTCATTAAATGGCGGCAGTTTTTATGACTACTACCAGACCTCGGATAATCGCTATCTCTCTGTCGGCAGCTTGGAACCACAGTTTTTCCAAGTGCTCTGCGAGGCCCTCGGCGACGAGCAGCTATTTACACTGAGTAACCAGCAAGACAGTGAAACCCAGCAGGCCCTGAGGGAAAAGTTGGATACTATTATCGCCAGCAAGACCCTAGTCCAGTGGCGCGAGATATTTAAAGACAAAGAAGCCTGTGTCGAGCCGGTACTGACATTCGCTGAAGCCTGCGAATATCAGGATGCCGCTGAGAGAGAGATGATCGTCAATGTGAAAACACCTACTGGGGGTTCTCAGCGTCAGGTTGGCAGTGCTGTAAAGCTGTCTAAATCTGTGCCTGAGTACGGCACATCCGGCGGCTCTATCGGCCAGCATTCCGCTGAGATATTAGCTGAATTGGGTTTTGACACAGATGCTATAGCGACGCTGAAGAGCAGCGGCGCGGTGGCCTGAGACTGCTTGTGGTGCAGAGCCAGTGATGAAAAGCTAGTAATGAAGAGCCTGTGATGAAAAGCTAGTAATGAAAAGCTAGTAATAAAGAGCCTAGTAGTGAACAGCCTTAAGGTTCGGCAAAAGATTCTGCCACTGCACCACATGGCGCGTTTTTTCTCTGGGTAGAATTGATGAAATCTGATCTGGGAAGATTATCTCCCGCGCCTCAAACAGATAGACCGGTTCCAAGTCAGTGCGCAGGGATGCACGTCTAATGCGCTTATCTATGTTATCGAGAATTAATGGATCTGCATCCGGCGTCGAAAAGTAAGCCAGCACCGTATGGGACTGTCCAGCTGAGGGCTTTTCTGCTGTTGCTGTGACATAACCAACCCTCAACTTCGACAGCGGCATACCCATTTTATAGAGAGTAAACAGCTTGGTCATGGTGAAGCCCTGGCCGTCCCCCGCATGATTGACCAGAAACGCCAGTGGATCTGCTCGTTCATCAGATCGTTGCCAGTTGCGATTCTGGGTTATTTGATGAGCGCGATTAACAAACCCATTCACCTGGGCCAGTTTTTCTATATCGTCACTGGACTCAGACGCGCGAATAATCTGCTGCCATTCACGGAGCCGCTGTTCCGCAGCCAAACCATGGTGCATCTGCACCTCTTCGAGTAATTCTTTAGACACTAAAAATGGCATTGCATAACTGCAATAGCTAATTATCAGCATGGAAAAAATTATGCATTTTAAGGACAGGAGTCTGTGCTGCGTTATACAAGTATTCATTGGCAAGTCTCTCAGTGCTTGTAAAGTACTCAAATGAAAGGCGCAGTTCAGACTATCCCGATTAGTGGATTTGGCATAGTCACTGTTACAAACCTTGGTCGGGCTGTCACACTTAATCGTCAGGAACGGAACTGGTCTGGTATCAGGCTTGCTGGAACAAAGGGAACAGAAGAGGAGAGACAAGAGTCGATGACTCTATACGGCAAATTAATTAGCACCTTCAGTTTAATCATTAGCGCCCAAGTATTTTTGTGGCTGGCTATAGATACCTATGCCAATAGATCCTTGGTTATCGATAACATGCAGGCACTGGCCAAAAACGGCGCCACCTCCCTGGCTATTTCAATGGGCGATGTAGTGGCCCGCAGTGAGCAAACCCGGCTCAATGTTTTGTTCGACGCCATGGCCCATCTGGGCCCCTACTCTAAGCTCTACTTTGTCGACCTTGATGGCAACCGCTTGATCGAACGCTCTTTCTCAAATCAAGATGCAGGCGTACCCGATCTATTCCAAAGGCTGATTCAGCTGCCAGTAGTCGAAGCTCGCGCCAGTGTGTCCAAAGGCTGGGCCAAGCTTGGCTATGTTGCAGTCAGTATCCACCCTCAGCAGGCTTACCTACAACTGTGGAATGCCCTACAGCAGAAACTGATTTGGAGTCTGGCTATTGCACTGGCCGGGATCATTGGCGCGATCATTCTAATTCGTTCAGTTTTACTCTTGGCACAGCGATCAGGGCGTTGAAGAACAACTAAAGTAAAAGCAGCCAGCAGGTTTATTTAGCCCTGATCACTAACAGATAGTGACAGAGGCCCCTGTGTAAAACGTATAATGCGCTATTGATTTTTACTTGGATTGCTAAATGACCGTTCGCACCCGTATTGCCCCCTCGCCCACCGGCGACCCTCACGTTGGAACCGCCTACGTAGCCCTATTTAATATGGCCTTTGCCCACAGTCAGGGCGGCCAATTTTTACTCCGCATTGAAGACACGGACCAGGTGCGTTCAACCCCAGAGTCAGAAAAATCTATACTCGACGCCCTGCACTGGTTGGGCCTCGAATGGGACGAAGGTCCAGACAATGGCGGCCCCCATGGGCCCTACCGACAGAGTGAACGCTCAGACATCTATCGTCAGCACGCCGATCAGCTGCTAGACAGCGGCCATGCCTTTCGCTGCTTTTGCACCACAGAACGCCTCGACGAACTGCGCAAAACCCAGATGGAAGATAAGCAGTCAATCGGCTATGACGGACACTGCCAACATTTAGAACAGGACGAGGTCAACCAGCGACTGGCCAATAATGAATCCCACGTAGTGCGCATGAATGTACCCCGAGAGGGCCAATGCGTCTTCAACGACATGTTGCGCGGCGA
>CAJQJT010000200.1 GCA_905478725.1 uncultured Pseudomonadales bacterium | reverse complement strand
CGTAGAAATACCCATGCCCTCAAGCATATACACCACATCTTCACTGGCCACATTACCAGTTGCATTCAACGCGTAGGGGCAACCACCCAGTCCCGCCACCGAGGCATCCACTGTAGCAATGCCATATTCCAGAGAGCTGCAGATATTGGCCAGAGCTTGCCCATAAGTGTCGTGACAGTGTACGGCCAATTTATCCACCGAGGCCTGCAACAACAGATGATCTAAAAGACGTTTAAAGTGCCCGGGAGTGCCAACACCTATGGTATCCCCAAGGGAGACTTCATAGCAGCCCATATCAAACAGTGCCCGAGAAACCACATCAACCTGCTGAGGTGCCACCTCGCCATCGTAGGGACAGCCAACCACACATGATATATAGCCTCGCACAGCAACTCCCTGATCCAGGGCAGCCTGCATAACAGGTTCAAAACGGGTCAAACTGTCAGCGATGCTGCAGTTAATATTTTTTTCCGAAAAGCCCTCAGAGGCCGAAGCAAACACCGCCACCTCTTTGATCCCAGACTCCATGGCGCGATCAAACCCTTTGAGATTAGGTGTCAGCGCGGCCAAGGTCAGACCAGGGACCTGAGTTAAACCGGCAAAGACCTGATCACTGTCAGCCATCTGCGGCACGCTGCGGGGATTAACAAAGCTGCCGGCTTCAATATAGTTGACCCCAGCATCGATCAAGCCATGGATAAGGTTAATTTTTTGCGCTGTTGAAACTGGCGCCGATTCGTTCTGCAAGCCATCTCGGGGACCCACCTCGACTAGCTTAACTGACTGTGGAATGGTCATCTAATTACTCTCCTATCCAAGATGCACTGCGTTTTTCGAGAAAGGCATTTAACCCTTCACGACCCTCATCACTGCCACGAATTTCAGCAATGCGACGGCTGGTTTCGGCGACTAACTCATCGGTTATGGGCGCCCCCGCCACATCAGCCACCAATTGCTTGGCCGCCGCCATAGCTGCCGGGCCATTAATCAGTAATCTCTCAACCATTGCTTGAATACGACTATCCAACTCGGCCTCCTCACAGAGCTCGCTCACCAGTCCCAGCTGCAAGGCCGTGGCAGCGGAAAACCGTTCCGCGGTCATACAGTAACGGCGCGCCGCACGGGGTCCGATCGCGGCGCAGACAAAGGGGCTAATTACGGCGGGAATAAGACCCAGCTTGACCTCGGATAAACAGAAGCTCGCAGCAGGCGTAGCGAATACGAGATCACAGACAGCGGCGAGGCCCACACCGCCGCCAAAGGCCGCGCCATGGACTCGCGCAATAGTTGGCTTAGATAGACTGTTAATACGCCGAAACATCGCCGCCATTAGCGTCGCGTCACGCTGATTTTCGTCAAAACTGTAGTCGGCCATACGTCGCATCCAGCCGAGATCGGCGCCAGCGGAGAAGCTGCGACCAGTGGCCTGCAAAATAACTATGCGCACCCCAGGGTCGGCTTCCAGAGCTTCAAAGCTGGCGCTAATCTGAGCGATCAGCTGATCGTCAAAGGCATTGTGCTTATCCGCATTATCTAGAGTAACGGTGGCAACACCGCGGCTATCCGTTTCCGTTATTACCATTTGCTGAATCACTACTTTGTCTACCTCGTTGGTTATATTGCCCGACCCCGCCCCCACTTAGAACCTTTAGGAAGGGGAGCGGCGACAGAAATTATTAAGGATTGTATTAGCAACCATGGCAGCATGGCCAATTAATCTAGCCCTGTAGCAACCTAAAGTACTGCAGGGTAAATAGGCGAGCTGTTTTTAAGTAGCCTATTTATAGCAGCTTTTGATGGCAGCTTCTCAACAACTGCTAAACAAAATCCGCTGAGCAACTGCCCCTAAGACTCTTCGTTGGCCTATTAGTCATATTAGTTGTAATAGCGATGCTGTCAAAACGCGATAAAAGTATGAATAAACTGTCGGTTTTAGACGCTAACGAAAATGTTTTTAACTGATATTATCGCGCTCGATTTTCCAAACAGGGAAGATCTCTACTTATAAAAACAAAAGATGCAACTCAGCACCAACCAATAATAAGGGGAATATCATGCAAAAACGCACTCTCAGTTTATACACCGCTGCGGCAACGCTGGCGATGGCCTTCAGTGCGCCCGCGCTGTCACAAGGTTTAATGCTCGAAGAAATCATAGTCACGGCAACGAAACGTGCCGAAGGGCTACAAGAAGTTCCCATCGCCATCTCAGTAATGAGTGGTCAAGAGATGAGCGCCAAAGGCCTCACCAAGATGGAAGATCTGTCCATGTACATGCCTAACGTCCATGTGGCTGAAGCCAGTGCTGGTACCCAGTTGTTTATCCGCGGTATTGGTTCAGGCGTTAACTACGGTTTTGAACAGTCAGTCGGTACCTTTGTCGATGGCGTTTACTTCGGTCGCGGCCGCAGTGCCCGTGGCAAGTTCCTCGACATTGAACGTGTTGAAGTTCTGAAAGGCCCACAGTCGACTCTGTTCGGCAAAAATACCGTTGCCGGTGCACTGAACATCACCACTGCCCAGCCCACCGAAGAATTTGAAGGCTATGTCAGTGCCGGTTATACCACTGAGTTAGAAGCCATGACGCTCACAAGCGTAATCTCTGGACCACTGAGTGATTCAGTTCGCGGCCGTTTGGCTGTGCGCGGCTATGAAGATGAAGGCTATGTACGCAACCTCGCCGCTGATGGCGTCGATGGCCCGCAAAATGAAAGCCTTTATGTTCGCGGCACGCTGGCTATAGATGTTAACGAAGATTGGACTGCCACCATCAAAGCCGAGCACGGCTATGTGGATATTCTGGGTCGCCAAGAGCTGATTTCAGACATTAATCTGGCGACTGGTCCATCCGCTGGACTCTATGGCTCACCTCTGGGATCGACTAATTTTGAAGCCGGTTTTGGTTACACCACCTACGAGCAAAACGTTCGCGACTTCCCGCTATTTGATGACACCGAGTCAAATATCTTTCAGGTAACTCTGGATGGTGTTGCTGCCGATCACGGCATTAAAGCGATTATTGGCTACACCGATTATGAGTTCACTAACAGCTTGGATTCCGACTATAGCCCGTTAAAATTATTGAATCGCGGCCGCAACGAGCAGCACGAGCAGATTAGCGCCGAGCTGATCATTAGCTCGCCAAGTGACGACAAGTTCGAGTACCTGGCTGGTGCTTTCTACCAGACTGAAGAGCTGTCTAACGATCGCTACACTCACGTTGATCTGTCAGCAGTGGGACCACTACAGAACGGTGTATTTGGCCTGTTAAACGCGCCCAACCCATTACTGGGTGGCGCAAGTTTTGCTCAGGCAGTTTTGGGTGGAAACCTCAGTGCAGCGACTCAAAGCGGCATTTTGGATGCCACAGCACGCAACTACTTCAATCAGGATGCCGACAGCTGGTCAGCCTTTGCTGAGGGTACTTACAATGTGACTGATACCTTCCGCGTCACTGCTGGCTTACGTTATTCCGAAGACAATAAAGACGTCTCCAAGGGCGGTACAGTCAGTTACATAGACCCAACCGCAGCCTCTTCTACCTTAATTGTTCCACAGCTAGCCGCGGTATATGAGAAAGCACTCAAGTTGGCTAAAGTTCACGCCTACACAAGAGATCGCAAAGAAGACCATGTCACTGGCCACGTTAACCTGCAGTGGGATATGACCAACGATGCAATGGTCTACCTAGAGCTGGGCAACGGCTATAAAGCCGGCGGGTTTGACGAAGATAACGGCATGGGTCGTGAAATCGAAACCGTTAACGGCGTGACCGATGATCTGGCCGACTTTGAAGACGAGTCAGTGGAGACTATAGAGCTTGGCGCCAAGATCAATCTCGCCGATGGCCGTGGTCGTTTGAATATTGCTGCCTTTATGAGCAACTATGAAGATGTTCAGGTCTCTACTTTTGACGGCAATGCCGGCTTTGTAGTGGGCAACGCAGCCGAGTCTGAAGTTCAGGGTATTGAAGCAGACATACTCTTCCGCCTGACTGAAGAACTCACCCTTAACGGTGCCTTTGCTTATCTGGATGCCACTTACAAGTCCTTCCCTGGTGCCGGCTGTAACGTGGGTCAAACTCTGGCTTGGTCAGGTACTGGCGGATGTACTCAAGACATGACTGGTCAGCCATTGCAGTTTGCTCCTGAGCACACAGCCAACATCGGTATCAGCTATGAGACTGAGCTGTCTTCAGGTTTACTGCTGAGTGCCGGCTTGGACTACAACTGGACCGACGATGTGGTTGTGGCTGCCGACTTGGATGAGAAATTAGTCCAGGAAAGCTTTGGTAAACTCAACGCGCGTATCGCCATTGCTGGCAATGACCAATGGCAGGTCTCCGTAGTAGGCAAAAACCTGCTGAGTGAAGAGACCTTTATGTGGGGCAACGACATTCCACTGGGTACACTGGGATTCTATGGCTCTTACTTCAAGTTAATCGATCCACCGCGCACTGTTGAGCTTTCAGCTCGCATGAACTTCTAAGTGCTCAACAAGCCTGAATAGTCAGTACGACTAGAAAATCGCAACACAGCAGTAAACGAAAAACCGCGGCCTTAGCCGCGGTTTTTTTACGCCTGAATTGAAGCAGCTTATGCCGCGACTAGGCTTTTAGTGAAACGCTAAAATTACTGCCAATCTGAATAAATAATGCTTGCAACAGGCTGAAATCAGGATATAAATATCGCTCCTAAACCCTCAACCTTATTGGGGCGCTAAAACCGTTATTTGATAATGTGTCAGCATCGCCTAAATCGAAGGACTGACTTATATGCCGCCATGCATTTGCAATGCTGCCCGGCAAAACGACACACTC
>CAJQJT010000199.1 GCA_905478725.1 uncultured Pseudomonadales bacterium | reverse complement strand
ATAGGCTGGACCACCGCGGTAGCTGCCGTTGTCGTCTAGTTCTTTATAGATCTGCGCCAGAGTGGCTTCTATATAAGCTGTAGATGCGCCGAGAAAGGCCACGGTCCACATCCAGAAGACTGCACCTGGGCCGCCAATGGCGATGGCGGTTGCGACACCGGCGATATTACCGGTGCCAACCCGTCCGGAGAGGGACATGGTCAGGGCCTGAAAGGATGAAACTCCGGCCTCGGAACTCTTGCCTTCACGCATGATTTTTAACATATGGCCAAAGTGGCGAACTTGCAGGAAACGCGTGCGCAGTGAAAAGTAGAGTCCGGTACCAAGGCACAGATAAATCAGTGCTGAACTCCAGATAATGCCGTTTAAATAGTTAACAAATGCTTCCACGATTAATCCCTATGGTTTTTATTGCCGTTTAGTTACGGCGTTTATTATTCGTTGTTTCGCCGCAGATACGCAGTGCTCTCAATTACGAAGTGCTCTCAATTAAGGGCTCTCAATTAAGGGCTCTCAATGAAGCGCTCCCAATAAAGTGCTTTCAACTACGAAGCACTCTCAGTCAAGCTTTAGTCGAGAGCCAAACGGTCAGCGGCGGCAAAAATGGGGTCAAAGCTGGTCATAAAATCATCTGCTGATTCTGCACTAGTGAACTGCAGCGCAGGCACCTCAAGACCCGAGAAATAATCCGGGTAGGGGGAAAATTCGCCCCAGCCACTCAATTGGCCGCTGATACTAACAACAATGACCAACATTACAAAGCCGAGGGATGAAATCCAGCGCTGGCGGGGCAACATATTAGTCGCCAGGGCAAAATTGGCTGAGAGTAGAAGCCCTAGAACCAGCAGCGCATTTAACGGCGAGAGGATCATCACCAGTGTTTCGGTGCCGGTGTTATAACCAAGGATGCCAATTAGCCAATCGGCCAGAGAGTAGACCAAGCCAGCGAGTAAAATTAAACAGTAGTGACTTAAGAACTGACTCTCACTGCGTAAAAAGCGCCCCAGAGCGCCCCACAAAAGCGCCAGGAATAGCAGTATTGCCTGAGTGCCAAGTATGGTCGAGAAGACATTTTTCCACTGCCACTCAACATAGCTACTGGAATAGAGCGAGGCAATTTCCACTGCCAGGCTAATTAAAAATAGGGGCAGCCAAATAGACAATCGATTTAACTTGCCGACATCCTTTTCCAGATGATGCAGCACTTTGGCGGCATCCACCGGATGACTGTCAGAGACAATGCGCAGCCTAGCGCGGCCCACTTTTATCTCTGCTCCTTCGGCGAGAACGGCGGCTGAATCCGAGCTCGGTATCTGAGCGCTAGGCGAAACGGGGTTTTTGACAATCTCAACACCGTTGAGACTCTGGAGATCAGTCAGCAGCCAACCACCCTCGACTGCATCTAGGCGCAGATGATTCGGCGAAATATGTGCATCATCGAGAACCACATCATTTTGATAGCTGCGACCGATGGTCACTGAGTTACCCTCGACCGTGAAATAGCGCTGACGCTTACCACCCCAACCGAGCAGTTCAATAATTACCGCCATTGCGCCACCTCCATAAACTTGCGCGCATAGGCTTTAGCATTTTCACGACTGACACCCGCCAGAGTAAAGTGGCTAAGAAAGGCGGCGCGGGAATCATCCACACTGCCCTGCAAGAACAACACATCATAGAGCTGTGGATAGTCTTTATAGGCGCGGGCACAAAACACAGCCTTTGTTTTACGCTCGGGCTCTGCGTTCACATTATCTACCGCAACGAACTCTGTATCGCACTGATAGTCACCCACGTCTTTTTCACGGGCCTTGTTACCTGGCGCGAAATCATTAAATAGACGCTTATAGTAAGCATAAAATTGCAGGCTATTGAGCTTGTTAGTTTCTAACCAGAAGAACTGATGTTCAATGACACCACTGTTAAATTTTTCATTCAGATAGATATTATCTTCACTGCGACAGGTGCGGTCGGCATTGAGCAATTGAGCTTTTTCGGAGCTGCTATTGGACCCGCCCCAACATCTAAAAAATGGCGACAGTTCATTGACCACTGTGGCCTCACCCAGTGCAATAGTCGGCCAGTCCAGGGCCAGCAGTTGAGAGAACTTTTTATCCTGGTCGAGCATCAGCTGTTGGCCAATGCGCTGGGGAATATTGTCCACAGCATGTCCGCGCAATTGATGCTCGGCGATCAGATGCTGCAATGCGGTAACCGGTACCAAAAAACTCACCTGATTTCCTGCGGTGGACACATTGATACCCACCACTTGCCCCGCTTGATTAAGGGTGGGGCCGCCGCTCATACCGGAGTTCAGTGAGCCGGTAAAATGCACTCGCGGGTGGTAGCTGGTTTGGTTGATGCCATTGTAGGTGCCGGGAACCACGGTTAAGCCGAGATCCAGTGGATTGCCAAGGGCATAGACCGGCACACCTATAGGCGGTTCAGCTGCGGCAAGAGGCAGCACTGGGGTCAACGGGCCAGAGGCCTGTACCAGCGCCAAGTCATTGATCACATCCACATCAACCAGGGTCAGGCTATTGGCCTCACCGGTGGCGCTAAGATATTCGATACGATACTGCTCGGGCTTGCTGGCAGCCATTTGCACCACATGATAGTTGGTGGCGATAAGACCTGTATCGCTGACCACAAAGCCAGAGCCAATAGCGCTCTTACTCCCTGAGGTGATATCAATAATTCTGACTTGTAAAATACCGGCTTTATTGTCGGCAAATAATGTACGAGCGCTGTCGCTCTGGGTAAAACCCAGTGTGGGCCAGCCGGTTAAAAATACGCTCAGCAAGCAAGCGATCAGAAAGCCAATCAATCGAATAGGCTGACCCTGTTGGCTATTTTTATCTGTACTCAATATGGAAGTCCTGTGGCAATACATAGGTATTCTTTCAAGTGATCCAAACTATTACAAGTGTAGCGTCTAGGCACATAGCTATTTACGTACATGAAGCGTTAAAATATCTCTCAGAAAATGGAGTTGTCGCCTGAAGTTTTTCTAAACCCAAAAAGCCTCCATTGCTCCCTCATACCGTAACAGGAAATTTCCACAGATGACCGACTCATTTAAAGAAGCCGCACTCAAATATCACACCCATCCGACCCCTGGTAAATTAGAGATTCGCCCGACCAAACCGCTAGCCAATAAGCGTGATCTGTCTCTGGCCTATTCCCCTGGTGTGGCCCATGCCTGTGAGCTGATTGTCGAGAATCCTACCGAAGTGGCCTCGGTCACTGCCCGGGGAAATCTGGTAGCGGTGATTACCAACGGCACTGCTGTCCTAGGTCTGGGCAATATTGGTCCCCTGGCCTCGAAGCCGGTTATGGAAGGCAAAGCGGTACTGTTTAAGAAGTTTGCCAATATCGATGTTTTCGATATTGAAATAGATGAAACCGATGTCGATAAGCTGGTGGATATTATCGCCTCTCTGGAGCCGACCTTTGGCGGCATAAACCTTGAAGATATCAAGGCCCCAGAATGCTTTATGGTGGAGAAGAAACTCCGCGAGCGCATGAAGATTCCGGTGTTTCACGACGACCAACACGGCACCGCCATTGTCGCCGCCGCCGCTATCTATAACGGCCTGCGCATAGTGGATAAAAAGTTTGAAGACGTAAAACTAGTGGTTTCCGGTGCTGGTGCGGCCAGTATCGCCTGTGTCGACCTGTTGGTGAGCATGGGCCTGCAGAAAAAGAATGTACGCATGATCGACCGCACCGGTGTGATCTATGCCGGTCGCAAAGAGGGTATGAACCCTTGGAAAGAAGACTATGCAGTGGAAACCAGCGATCGCACCATTGACGACGCAATCGAAGGTGCTGATCTGTTTATGGGTCTCTCCGGTCCTGGCGTATTAAACGGCGAGTTGCTGAAGAAAATGGGCGAGAAGCCAATTATTCTCGCCATGTCTAACCCGATTCCAGAGATCATGCCAGAAGAAGCTATGGCTGCTCGCCCTGATGCAATTTTGGCTACCGGTCGTTCTGATTATCCGAATCAGGTAAATAATGTTCTCTGTTTCCCGTTTATTTTCCGCGGTGCCCTGGACTGCGGTGCTTCGACTATTAATGAAGAGATGAAAATGGCAGCCGTGCGCGCCATTGCCGATCTCGCCACCATGGAAACCTCAGATGTAGTAGCAGCGGCCTACGCTGATGAAGCACTGAAATTTGGCCCCGAGTATCTAATCCCCAAGGCCTTTGATCCGCGTCTGATTGAAGTTGTCCCTATGGCTGTGGTTAAAGCGGCTATGGAAAGCGGCGTAGCCACACGCCCTATCGAAGATTTAGAAGCCTATCGCCAGACCCTCAATGAGTTTGTTAATCAGGCAGGTCTGTTTATGCAGCCAATTATTGAATTGGCTAAGAAAGCCCCGGCGCGCATTGTCTATGCCGAAGGGGAAAATGACGATGTGCTGCTGGCAGTGCAAGCAGTATTGGATGAGCAGATCGCCAAGCCTATCTTGGTTGGCCGTCGTGTGGGTATGGAACAAAAGATTGACCGACTGGGTCTGCGTATCGACCTGGACAAAGATGTGGAGATATTTGATCCCAGCGACAATGATCACCACGAACAGTATGCCGCCTTCTATCACGAGAGCGTCGGTCGTCACGGTGTCTCAGTGGATGCTGCGCGCAAGATTATGCGTGATGACCAAACTGCCATAGCCGCAGTGATGGTTGCCCGTGGCGAAGCCGATGGCCTTATCTGTGGCAAGGTGGGTCGCTTTGATTTCCATCTGCGTGAAATCATGCACCTGCTCGGCCCTTCCCACAA
>CAJQJT010000198.1 GCA_905478725.1 uncultured Pseudomonadales bacterium | reverse complement strand
GTTTCAGGTTAACGGTATTGCCCACCACAGGAACTCCTCCCTGAGGACCTGCGCGGCGATTACCAGACAGGGCGACGTTGTAAATCTTTTCATGCAACTGACCATCTTGGTCATGCCAGCCTTTAATCACCTGCGCTCGATCAAGATTGGCACCAATGGGGTCTTTTACTGCATGAATAAGGAAAGTTGGGGCTGCATATTCAGCCGCATCAACAAGATCTCCACCCATGGGTACACCTTTGCTATAGCCCACTCTGGCAAGGTCTGGACGCAGAGCATCATCCGATTGATAGTCCCAGCCGCCAAAGAAACGAACGCTGATACGTGGTCCTGTGGTGGCATAGACTTCCTTGCGTTTCATGGCGGCGAACAACGATTCACGGGTATTATCAGTTGCCCAAATCGCAGCATAGCCTGAGGCCGTGAAAGAATTTTTAACCTTAAAAATATCCTCAAACCATCTTTCAGACTTTATAAGCCTATTTTTATTTGGTGCAAACTCAAGAAATTTACCCCCAAAGTTGTTTTCTTCGACATTTGATAGGGAGTTGTGGGAGTCCGTACTACCGATCATTCCAAATTTAAATGGATTCACTCCCAGTTTGGACTGCTCTTGTAAGCCAAGCTTTAAACCTGATCTAGCGTAATCATACTGTCTTTTACTATCAGCCTCACCTGGATTGCCAAACCACGTCCAGGTTTCGTAGTCAGCAAACTCATCATTAGGTGACAATAAGGGATGAGTTTCACTGTCGCCTTTAGTTTGAGTCACCTCTACTAGAGGCTCATAGCGACTTCGCTTTAGCGCATACTCAGGGCTGAATGAGTTCGCATTAGAGTCTCGTGTCTTAAAAAGGTTACCGCCACTTAAATTAGGATTATGGGGAATTATAAGTGCTTCGCCACCAGTACTTTTCTCATAATCTCGCAAGTAGGCCCACAATTCTTCAGGCTGATTACCATGTAATTGGCTGAATGGGAGTACCGTTCTCACTTTATCTCCGCCATCTTTAAAAATCACATTCCTATGCCACCAGCCACGCCCTTCACCCGCATAGACCATGCCAGCCCATTCATAACCGATGAATGCGGTGAATACACCAGGGGCATTATGCTCTTCAGCACTGTCAATCGCCTTTTCCCAGACTGAGCGACGAAATTTAATATCAGCAGGAGAATCAACTTTCCCAAAGTACGTTCCATCCGGGTCTAATGACCACGCAATAGATTCAGCCTTAACCGCATCGTAGTTAGAATTGAGATCTTTTACTGTTTCCAGCCAACCTCTCCCCTTTGCCGTCTGCCTAAGCAGAGGGTCATTGTTGGCCAATCCAGACATCAAGCCCATTGCTTCGGCGTGATCCGCTACAACCAAAAAATCCAAGGGCCGACTTAACCGCACTCGAGAACCATCTGTTGCCGTAATTGTATTGCCCTTGGCATAAGCGTAGACATCAGCCAAATCAAGTCTGCCTACTGGACTAAGGCCGTGAAGTGCAGAAATGAACCCATCACTGGACAGCGATGTATGCAGATGCGTATCGCCCCAATAGACTCTCACAGGAAATTCACTATCAGCATAGGGAGAATAACTTTCTCCGGCCAAAATATCTCCTGCAGCGATTAACAATATCCCGCTCAATAATAGACATAGCTTATTACTCGTGACTGACATACATACTCTCCAACCGTCTGTATTCACCAACTTACGGGGTATACCAAATCGGCGAACTGTAAGCCCGCTCTTGAGTAACCATGGGTATCTCTTTTAGAACATCTTCTAAGCCAAAGAACTTGGCGTCATAAGCTGTCCATCTGGGTGTAGGGATTTCAAGAACCCGTAGGTAATAGAATGCCAGCTCATCGCGGTCAAAGTCTGGATCTTGCCAAACCACAGCCAGCTCTGGATCGCCAATGCTATTGGTATAGCTGGCCTCCTTGATATTAACCGTATTGCCAACTGCAACTGCTCTTTGATCTTTATTTTCTATCCGACCATCAGACAGGGCGACATTGTAAATTTTTTCGTGCAACTGGCCCGCACTGTCATGCCAGCCTTTAATGACCTGTACTCGATCGAGATTGGCGCCGTCTGGATCTTTTACTGCGCGGATCAGAAAGTTAGGTGAGTCACCCTTCGCAGCGCTCACCAAATCACCGCCCATGGGCACACCTTTGCTGTAACCTATTCGGGCAAGGTCTGGCCGTAAGGCGTCATCTGACTGATAGTCCCAACCACCAAAGAAGCGAACACTGATACGCGGTCCTGTGGAGGCATAGACTTCCTTGCGTTGCATTGCAGCAAATAGCGATTCGCGAGTATTTTCTTGAGCCCAAACAGCTGCATAACCTGCCGATGACATCTGCCATGCGGGAGGATCGCCACCATCATCATTGCTTCCGTCATAGATAAAATTACTTAACGGCTCGGAAATTCGCTCTGGTCTTGGGCTACTCCAGGGCATCTTGCCCCAGAAGTTATTTTCGTCAAAGGACGGAACTGCGGTGTGAGCATCGGTACTGCCAATGAGGCCAAACTTAAAGGGATTAGCACCCGTCTGCGCAAACTGTTTCATACCAAGCTTTAATGCAGATCGCACATATTCTTGATGTTTCCGCTGGGCACTCAAAACATCAAGTGGCCCTTTTGTTACTGGATCCTTACCTGACCATGTGTCCCAGGTTTCATAATCAGCAAACTGATCAGTCGGCGATAAATAGGGATGTGTTTCACTATCCCCTTTAATCTGAGTCACCTCCACAAGAGGCTCCCATCGGCTGCGCATAGTCGAATATCCCTTACTGATCGGCTGTCCGGAAAAATCCTGCAAGGCAAACATCTCGCCCGAGCTGACATTGCTGTTGTGAGGAATAGCGAATACCTTGCCGCCGGTTTGCTGCTCATAACTCGCTAAGTGGTCCCAGAGTCTTTCGGGATCATCACTGTCAGTGTTACTAGTGAAAGGTAAAACCTGCGCCACCACGCTAGCATCATCCTTAAAAATAACCACACGGTGTAAATTACCTAAATTCTGACCACCGGATGTCCATTCATAGCCACTGAACGCTGTGAATTTTCCCGGACTATTATAGTAATCAGCTTTGCGGGTAACCTCATTCCAAACAGATTTTCGGAATACACTGTCTCCGACAGGCTCTTCACCTTCCTTAAAAAGCGCATTAAACAGTAATTTGTAAGGAATTCTCGCAAGCCCATCCTTCCAATGTGGGATGTCCCATATTTTTTTTAACTCTGCATACCATGCCTTCCCTTGATCTGTGCGCAGCAATGAAAGGTCACCCTCCTCCAGAGCCTGATGAACTGCCATATTTTCTGCATGGTCGGCAATCACTAAGAAATCTAAGCGGCGGTTTAACCTTATTTTCCCACCTTGCTGGGACAGAATTGTTTCACCTAATGCCAAACGATAAGCACTGTCAGCAGTAAGGCGATTGCCAGAAATATAGGCATCTGCGGATAAATTAGAGTGTATATGAGTATCCCCCCAGTACACCTGATTAGGAGAGTCTCTATCCGCATTTGGAGAATAACTTTCTCCAGCCAAAACGTTGCCTACAGCGATTAATAATAACCCCTTCACCAATAGGCGTAACTGCTTACTCCTGACTGACATCCATATTCTCCAATTATGTGTATTCACTAGAAATACGAGTAAATTGGTCGAAACATCAGCTAAAAATTATGTACTTAACTAATTTTATTTCTAAAGGAATACAGTAAGTGCAATTATAGTTTTATGCCAATCTAATCTGGAATAGCAGATTCACTAAGGAAACTAAAAAATGGATAAAGGGGCACCTGAGGTAAGCGTCTAGTAAGGCCGTATAAGTTCGTACAAAACAAGGGAAATGTAATCACTATGAACAACCCGGAACAGCTTGCAAAGTTTGAACAGCAAATAGATCCTCAGCTTCGTGAACTACTCAGGGCGACACCAGACTTACTCCATGATCTGCCAACGCTACGTGAGATACAGGCGCGTGTTAGCGATCATCTAGTCGAATACGGCGACAATTTAAGACATTCTTCCGAGGTGCTGATCTATGATTGGGAGGTACCTCGCACGCAAACCAGTGCGGCGGTGAGGATCCGTTGTTATGAACCAAAAAGCTGTGAACCCCAAACTGATAACCGAGATAAACCCTTGCCAGTTTTACTGTGGATCCATGGCGGCGGGTTTATCTCCGGGGATGTAAAATCCAATGACAGTATTTGTGAGAATTTTGTTGTTGAGTGTAACTGTATTGTCGTCTCGGCAGAGTATCGACTGACGCCTCAGCACCCCTACCCGGCAGGATTTGATGACTGCTATGCGGTACTCGAATGGCTTGCCAACAGTGGTACTGAAAAGCTAAACATAGATATCGACAGTATTGCTGTGGGCGGCTCGAGTGTTGGCGGCTGCCTGGCGGCCGGGATTGCACTCAAAGCCTGCGAAACAGATGGTCCGAAAATCAAGCATCAGCTGTTACTTATCCCGGTGCTGGATGACCGGCATTTGACGCAGTCAAGCCGAGACATAACCGATCATCGAGTGGTTTGGAATCGCGATTTATCAATGCTCGCTTGGGATGGCTATTTACATGATGTTTTTGGCGAGACACCTAGCTACGCCGCACCAGCGCGGGCAAAGACCATACCGAATCTGCCCAGTACATTTATCTCGGTGGAAGAGCAGGATCTATTGCGCGATGAATCCATTGTCTATGCCCAGCGACTGATGCAAGCGGGTGTGACTACAGAGTTACATGTCTACCCGGGAACCTTTCATGGATCATTTATGGATGCACCAGAAGCCGATGTTAGCAAACAGCATATGGCCGATGCATTTAACTCTCTGAAGAAAGCGCTGAGTCAAGATTCGGACAGCGAAGGCGCTGACTGCGGCATACCAAAAGACTGGTATACCGCAACTGACTGAATTCATTAAAAGCTAGATGTCACATTGTTAAACCACCATCGACAACAAGCTTAGTTCCGGTTATATGATGGGCTTCATCCGATGCAAGAAATAACACTGCATTGGCGATATCCTCTACCTCTTGAAATGCACCCTGAGGAATCTCAGCCTGGTACTCTGCCAATAACGCAGCTGAAGAATTAACCGATGTATCCAATCG
>CAJQJT010000197.1 GCA_905478725.1 uncultured Pseudomonadales bacterium | reverse complement strand
CTGAACACCAAACACATGTTCAACGTCCACAGCGTGATATTGAGTTTGGTCACCAAGCGCATCTGCGGATGCACTGTGTTGAGAAATTCGCTCATGCCTTCTTTGACATAAGCGGACTCTCGAGAGCTATGAGAGAACAGCTTCAGTGTGATTATGTTGGTATAACTATCCACAATACGGCCGGTCATCATCGACCGGGCATCGGCCTGTAGCGTGGCGATATTTTTCATTCGTGGCACAAAGTGTCGTTGCACCGCTATATATAGCAGCAACCAGATTAGCAGTGGGACGACTAAACGGGGATCGGCATTGGCCACCAGAAACAGGGTGGTCACCACATAGATAATTACAAAGAGGATGACATCTAGAAGCTTCATGACTGTGTCGCGCACAGCAAGAGACGTCTGCATCACCTTGGTGGCAATACGTCCGCTAAATTCATTCTGAAAAAAGCCGTAGCTCTGATTTAACAGATAGCGGTGAGCCTGCCAACGCACCGACATGGGCAGGTTGCCCATCAGTGTTTGATGTACCACCAAAGAGCGCCCGGCGTTGGCCAGAGGAATGACCAGGAGCATAAAGACCGACATAACCAGCAGGGTCTGCCAGGTTTCAGCTACAAAGGTTTCAGGATCGCTAGTGGCTAGCCAATCTACGACCTGACCCAGAATGCCAATCAACATGGCCTCGGAAATGGCCGTAATAGCCGTCAATATTGCCATCAGGATCAGCCAGCGCTCCATGCCGCGCACATGATGGCGGCAGAACTGGAATATTCCGCGGGGTGGTTGCCCGGGCGTAACTCCCGGAAATGGGTCGACCAGACGTTCAAAAAAACCGAACATTTAGGATCCTATGTTAAAGCGATGGAGTTCAAACTCGTCAGAAGAACTTGGGGCGGGCATAATAACAAGATCCAGAGCCCGTCAGGAGAAACAAATGACATTTCAACGTTCTATTTACGCGCAGATCCTCTGCTTTGCGGTTATTTTTACCACAGCCCCAACTCTAGCCGTGGATCTTGATGCGGAACGAATGATTGATTCCCTCGCCAAGCTGGAGTTTGATCAGCTCGGCAGCCCCCAGATCAAGACCGATTCGATCAAACCGGTGCTGGCCGGCGTCGAACGCCCTCACCGCCTGCTGGTGATCGCTGTGGAATTTCCCGAGCTCGGTTACGACCGTTTTCCCGGGGACAAAAAACAGAACAACAAAAACCGCGACTACCTGCAGAGACTGTTATTTGGCGGCAGTGTCAAACGACCCAAAGCGGGTACCCTGTCCCACTACTATCGCCACCAATCTAAGGGGCTCTACAATGTCACCGGCAAAGTGATGCCCATAGCCAAAGTGAGCAAGCCACTAGCCCATTACGGACGACCCTTACAAAATGCCGATGGTAGCTGGCGCAACGACGACCACACTGATGAGCTGGTAGTTGAAGCGCTGCAGGCCGCCCACCGAGACAACCCCAAGTTTCCTTGGAAAGATTACGATATCTGGGACCCCGAGGATTTTGATGGCGACGGTAATCGCGCCGAGGCCGATGGCTACCTGGATCACCTAGTGATTGTCTATGCAGGCAAGGCCCAGTCTTCCTGCCAGGGACTCTACAAACTCAATGAAAAATTTACCGTTAATGCAGAAAGTGATGTCTTTGACAGCTTGCCAGCAGCAGAACAGGACTGCGCTGATCGTATTTGGCCCCATCGCAGCTCGCTGAATCGCGGACTGGGCAAAGGTCCAGTTCTTGAGGGCATGGTCAATGGACGCGGTGGATATGAGATCGAAGAAGGTCTGTGGCTCTATGACTACAATATGCAGTCCGAGTACACCGAGGTCTCCACCTTTATCCACGAGTTTGGCCATTCGCTGGGACTGCCGGACATCTATGCCCGGGCCACCAACAATTCCAGCGCCTCTTGGGAAGCCATGTCAGCAACCGCATCCCCAGAGCCACAGGAACTCAGTGCCTGGTCGCGAATGGTACTTGGCTGGCTGAACCCCTGCATTGTGCGCCCACCGGCTTTTGGCGGTGATAAGCGCAGCTCTATGTACCTAAAAACCATGAATGACTGGTCGAATAAGGCTGGCACTGAAAACAGCCGCGGCGTCTGCGATGCGACGATGATTATTCTGCCGCCGAAAATCCGGGAGCTACAGCTTGGGCCCCTTGGCAAAGATCAGGGCAAATATGCTGTCTACACAGGTCAGGGTAACGACCTACACCACTTCCTTAGCCGCAGCTTTGATCTGCGCCAAGTGAATGCGGAGCAGCAGCTGATACTGAGTTTTGACACCTGGTTTAAAATTGAGTCGGACTGGGATTATCTCTATATAGAAGCCTCTATCGATGGAGATAGCGATGGCTACCAGCGCCTGCTGCCCACCGACAAAGTGAATGCCGCCGATACTAATAGCACCATGCCATCGAAAAAGGGCCATGAGGGCGATGGTTCACTGCCCGGCTTTAGCGGCCGCTCCGGTGATATGGATGGCGACGGCAAAGTGGAGATTGCCATTGGCTGTGACCCCTCTGCAAGCAAAGTGCTGGCCGAAGATCGAGTGGGTGAAAATATAGAGGATGCCTGCGAAACCGCTCAGTGGATTGCCGCAGAATTTGATCTTGAAGCCTATCGTGGCAAACAAATATCCATTCGCCTCCACTACTTTGCCGATGGCGCTGCAGTTGAAGACGGTGCGCTGATCGACAATATCCGCCTCGATGCCCTAGGTTACAACGAAGACTTTGAGTCTGGTGCCATCAAGGGCTGGAGCAGCGACGGCTTCACCCTGAGTGGTGGAGAACATCGTATTGCCGTACCTCATTATTACCTGCTCGAATATCGCGATCCCTACGCCAGTTTCGATTCAGTGAAAAACTATGATGCCGGACTCGCCAAACCGGGTTTTTCCTTCTTTAAAGACAGTGACGGTGACATGAAGGCTTTCAGTGCCAACTATCGCCCCGGTGTCTTGGTCTGGTATTACAACGGCGAATATCTCTGGAGTCAAAATGAACCGGCCCAGTTCGGACCTGGCAATGGCTTCTTATTGTTGGTGGATGCCAACCCCCAGGAATTTAATCTACCTAACGTGCCTGAACAGTACTTTGTCGACGATCAAGGCTGGACCTCCTATCAGTTCGATGAGAGCGCGCAGCCCTGGCTAGAGCAAAGCTATGTAGATGTTATGTGTCATCAGCGCCGCTCGGCTTTCTACTCCAGTGATGTCAGTGTCCCGGATCGAAAGCGTTGCTACGAGTCTCTGGTAGATGGCCTGCCAGCGGTGGAGTCCCTGAAATGGGAGGGCCGTAAGTTGATGTATGGCTACACATTGATCAATCGCCTGCTGCCCGGTGCCGACCGCCTGAAATACAAAGGGGTTAGCTCGCTGTTTGACCTGCGTATTCGTGGTGGTAAAACGGAATACCGGCTCTATGATCGAGCCCTCAGGAACCGTCATTCCGGCGACGCCCCCTTTGCTCTGGAGAGCTTTGCCAAGGGCAGCTCGGTGTATTCCATTGATGGGGATCGCTTAGTGGAACAAAGCAGTAAGGCCTACCCCCCAGTCAGCGAGTTTTCAGATGCGCGGCCGAATCGCTATCAGAATCCAAAACTGCCCTTTGGCGGTGCCAATATTCCAGAAGCGGGTCTGCGCTTCAAGCTCGGACAGCCATCCGCAGAAGCACCCGACGAAGCACGAGTAAAAGTGGTTATTGATTGGGATTAGTCACTACAG
>CAJQJT010000196.1 GCA_905478725.1 uncultured Pseudomonadales bacterium | reverse complement strand
GCAAATGCCCCCGCCACATCATCTGGCAGCGCAGCCGACTTGCGCGTGACCGCATCAATCATCACCATTACATTAGAACTCACCGCCGCACAGACGTCATTCTGAAAAATAGCCTGCTCAAAAACAATAGAACTCCGTCCCAGCTTCGCAACACGAGTACCAATTTCCACAGTACCAGGCCAACCGAGCTCAGCCAGATACTCTACCTCAAATTTAACAATCACGAACTCTCGATCAGGCGTAATCAGGTTACGCGCCGGATCATAGAGAATACTCGTGCGGGAACATTCAAAAAACGTCGAAAACACCGCATTGTTAACATGCCCCTGACGGTCCGTATCGCCGTAGCGAACGTTTTCTTGGCGAACATGACGGTAGTCATTAAGGGGTCGATCGGTCGCAGGTGGCGTCAAGGGTTCGCTCCAATGGTTAGGTTGTACATTAAGCCTAGCCAGAATAACCGAGGAACTGTTATTTTAAGAAATGATATTCAGAATTGGAGGCTACGCCCAGCACTTTTCAGTTTTTCTGGGGATGAAAAAAACCCCTGCTGTAAGGAGGGGGAGTGATACAGATCAGCAGGGGCTACAAAGTTTCGGACTAAAACCAGCATAAATAAATCAAAACCCCATAAAACTTAACCAAAAGGCAACAGCAAATTTATTTAAACATTAGACACCGTGCTTATAAGACTCCGAAACCGAAAAAAACCCTACCTCATATTAATAATATATTCACTGCAACAGTTAAGTCCGCACTGGAATTGACACCTGAGGTTCGATCTCAGTAAGAATTTCCGAATACAAATTCATAATCTCTGTAAACAGATTCGGATGCTTATTGGCCTTAACTGTCACAACAAAAGCATATTTTATTTGCTCCGCAGCGCCATCCGAAACAGGTGCACCCCCCTCTCGAGCCATGCAATGGATAGTAAAAGCAGGACTATTCAAACTGCTGCCGTACTTGCGTAACCCCGCATGAAGAACAGTTTCCCATTTTCCCGCATCAGATCTGAGATCATGTTCGGCAGCAAACTTAGTCTGCCCAAAAAAAGTCTCAGATTTATCATCCTTTTTGGGCAGCCACTGAATCGTTAAGCCCGCCCTGGTATACATAGAACTATCGGTTGAATCCAATGGGCAGGCAAAACAACAGGTTGCCTTAATTTCAACCATCCCTTCTAGCCCCTCTTCCGGCAAAGGCACAGGAAGACGCAGGTGCTTTCCTGGCGTCAACTCACCTTGATAAACTATCCGCGCTTCGCCATCAGCTGACTCAATAATCTTCGACAGATTCTCAGGAACCTTACCCCATCCAACATCATACTTATGCTGCTCATTTGTCTCGCTGGTATGAATTAAAAGCGCCTTGATCGCAATCGTCGTCACAGAATCACCAAGAACCGCACGGATACCAATTGCAGACCTAAGCGCCACGGGCGCAGCAAAGCTTGTACCCTGAACAGGCTCCGAGCAACCCAGATTATCCGCATCTAATACATGAAAATATTGTTGACCACTCCCACCAAATGCCAAAATATCCGGCTTAGTGACACCGGGAGACCGGCCCGGACCAACTGCACTGTACGGCGCCCTGGCCCAGCCCTCTCCAGCATGGCTGGCAGCACCCACCGCTAGCGCATTTACGCTGTCTGCCGGCACCTGAATTCTATTCAAGGCCATTTCTACATCCCGCTCACCATTATTTCCAACTGCGACGGTAAGCAATGTTTCACCATCACTTAAATGAGAATCCAGAACCGCAGTCCAAGGGTGAATTTCATTATCGTCAATTGGCAAGTCAGGGCCCAGACTCAAATTCAGGAACTGATATTGTCGAGAGACCAGAACATCCTCAATATTGGCAAGTATCCGATATAAGTCATAGGGATCATCGTTCTCAGACATACTGTCCAAGACCCGGATATGGTCAACAAACGCAAAAGGCTGCATAGCCAGCTGCCCGGGTGATAAAGATCCAAACAACAGCGCGGAAGATACACCCAAACCATGGTTAGCGCCGCCGGTTGCATGATCCGCATCAGGGTCAGAATGAATAACCGATCTCACCCAACGACTGGCGACATGAATTGCGGGTAAGCCCCCATCCAAAACACCCACCCTAACATCAGCATTAAAGGGTTCAGCATCAGGCAATTGAACCAGAGCAGAGCTATTACTAGCCCGCTGTGCCCCCGAAATGGCTCTCATTTTTGAAATCGGCCTGATTACCCTGACAAACGAAAATTCTCCAAGCCTGACAAGTTGACTAGCATCACCCTCTACCGGCAAAAACCAAAGATTGTCTGCATCGATCGCAATATCTTCTCGCGTTTCAAAGCCTAAACTCTGGGCATAAGCTATAAATGCAGCTTTAATAAAGTCAGAATTCAGATTTGGCAGCAGGTTTAAGCCAACCTCATAACAGGCCTCAAAGGCAGGCGGGTCAGTCCGAATCTTCTCGTCTCCACAGGCCATATCAAAGGACCAGATCCGAAAGAGATCCTTTCCAACAGTAGACGCCTCAGAAATCGAAGCAAATCGATCGGCAAACTCTGTTATTGACTGGCGTTTGCCCGCCACCAAATAGCGCGGCGCTGGCATTACCTCAGGAGGCCCCACTCTCGTCCAACGATCTGGACACACAGAAGTAGATTGACTACCCACAGCAATCACCTGCATATCACGAAAGAGGCGGTCAGGATAAAAACTCTTGGCAATGTAAGAGGGGTGCATGGTAACGCGACTTACCGCAAAATCACCGGGGCATAAAGCCTCATCCAATAACGCCTGCCCATTTGCCACTGCCTGAATCTGGGGCGACAACCTAGCCTGAATATCAGCCCAGGTATAAATAGCCTTCTTAGTGATTTTTCTTCGCGGTGCTGGAACCCTATAGGCAAGCCGCTCAGCCTTGCCAATCAAATAATTTGTCTTTGGCATAGTAAATCCTTTTACATTTTCTCCTTACGCTATTTTTTTACGGATAGTATCCCTACTAACCCCCGTCATCTTATTAGCCTGATGCTGTGAAAACCCCAACGTTGAAACCAAATATGTGGCCGCATTAATACGCTCAGATTTCTTGATATCATCAACATCGCGTATCAACAAATTAGCCGCAAGGTCCTCAAATTGTAACGGCGCAATCACCTTCAAGCGCCTGAGCTGCATAACGACTCGCTCAATATCACTGTGGGATTTACCCACCATCAAATACTCCAGCAGCCCAGCCCAATGTCGCATATTATCGAAATCAGGACCCATATAACGACAAATAGACTCCCTAACCATTTCCGCAGAGGGCGCCTTGAAAGCCACAACCATCTCAAACCGCCGCCAAAGCGCCGGGTCAACGAGACTGCCATGGTTAGTTGCTGCAATCAAAAGACCATCTGCCGGCCAGTCGTCTAATTCCTGCAACATAACCGTGACCAAGCGCTTTAGCTCACCCACGTCTGCATCATCTGCTCTGCGTTTAGCAATAGCATCAACCTCATCCAATAACAACACGCAGGGGTGTGATTTAGCAAAGTCAAAAACCGACCTGAGGTTGCTCCCTGTTTTACCAAGGTAACTGCTCATAACAGCACTTAGATCAAGTGCATACAATGGCAATGCAAGCTTCTTGGCCAACCATTTAGCCGACATTGTTTTGCCCACCCCAGGGGGACCCTCAAAAATCAATGACCGAGTCGGCAACAACCCACAGCGAGATAACTCATCAATAAAATGCCGCTCAGAAATACTTTGCCCAAGCATCTGCAACACCTCACCCTCCCAAATAGGGGCCTGCAGCGGCTGGTCATTATCGTAGTGTTTTAGCAAACTTGGCGTGGAATCCAAATTCGAACGGCGATCAGAAGGATCATGGGGAAAGGCATCTCGAAGAATACCTGTAGACCGGGAAGATTGAGACTTGAGCAGACCCTCAAGCCTCGTGGCGCTCTCAGGGTCGTCTCGTCTCAATTTACGAACCTGCTTGGCCAAAAACAGCCGCACATCAGCTTCATCCTTGGTTAATGCTAAGCGCGCCAGATGGAATACATCGTCATCATTTAACACTTTTAGTCCACCCCTGTGTAACCTATTGTTATTATAGAACTAAAAATAACATTTTGACGGGCAATTAATCAACATAATTGTCCATAGTAGCCCATCGACTTAACAAGCGAGTCCAAAAGAGTACAGATATCAAAATAACCTGATGGAGATACTTCGACTTCGCTCAGGACGACAAAAACCCCTACTGTAAGGAGGGGGAGTGATACAGACCTGCAGATTTAGAAATCCAAATACAACCAGATGCTTGCGCAGAACCCCCGCTTTCGATATCACCAAAAACCTCGCAAGACCTAAGCATTAACAAACACGGAGGACATCCGCCCTTCAATCGCCTTCTTAACAAACTTCTCCGACTGCTCGGCACCACTGTGCAATACCTTCTGCGCACCCGCATTAGCCACCCCATCCCACAGCGCCATAATCGCCTCAGGCGTTTGCTGATCTGGCGGCAGAAAAATGCCATC
>CAJQJT010000195.1 GCA_905478725.1 uncultured Pseudomonadales bacterium | reverse complement strand
ACTGAGGTAGCACCAAGTAAGAATCGGCGACGACTATGGTTGACTCCGTCATTGGTCATGACGTTCTCCCTAAACAGCAAAATTGGATGTTAAAACACGCGGATTCGCATGCAATTAAAAATGGCCCCGCATTCTAACGGAACACTGTTATATACGCAACAAGGGAGATAGACGGATCAAGGTTAACTTACTGTTTTTTAAGACAAAAAAAAGCCCGACTCGTGAGTCGGGCTATTCTTTTTAGCGCTGATCTTAACGCTTGGAGAACTGAGGACGCTTACGTGCCTTGTGCAGTCCAACTTTCTTACGCTCAACCTGTCTCGCATCACGGGTCAAGAACCCAGCTTTGCGCAGTGGCGAACGAAGATTTTCATCATACTGAAGCAAGGCGCGGGCAATACCGTGACGGATTGCACCAGCCTGACCAAAGTTACCACCGCCATTAACGGTGATCTTCATATCAAACTTATTAACCATATCAACGATCTCAAATGGCTGACGAATAATCATTCGCGCCACTTCACGACCGAAATACACATCGATCGCACGATCATTAATAGAAATGTTGCCGCTTCCTGCAGTCAGGAAAACGCGAGCTGCTGACGTCTTGCGACGGCCAGTGCCGTAAAATTGAGTGTCTGCCATGATAATCGCTGTCCGTTAAAGTTCTAGAGCTTGAGGTTGCTGCGCGGCGTGCGGATGAGCCGCGCCAACGTAGACCTTAAGTTTTCTAAACATTTCCCGACCAAGTGGTCCGCGGGGCAACATACCTTTAACAGCAGACTGGATAACGCGCTCAGGCGCTTTCTCAATCAACTTGTCAAAAGTAATATCCTTCAGACCACCGGGATAACCGGTGTGAGAGTAATAAGTTTTTTGGGTGGCCTTGTTACCAGTCACACCAATTTTCTCCGCGTTAACCACAACGATATAATCGCCGGTATCAACGTGGGGAGTATATTCTGGTTTATGCTTACCGCGTAGGCGTGTTGCAATTTCCGTTGCCAAACGACCCAGAGTTTTACCCTCGGCGTCTACGATAAACCAATCACGTTCTACTGTTTCTGCTTTTGCGCTATATGTTTTCATCTATTCCTGCCTGGCTTTGGGGGATCCCAAAAAAGGGTGCGAATTGTAATGATCACCCGCCCCTATTACAAGGGGCGATGTGATCAAAATGTAAGTTTTTTACTGAGCCCTTCACGGGCGGTGCGGCCGCGCCAAATACTCGCGGCTCTGCATTTCTAACAATCGGCTCTCTGTGCGCTGAAACTCAAACCCCAAACGACCGCCACTATAGAGCTCATAGAGAGGCGCGGCGGCGGTTACAGCCAATTTAACGCTGCGGTCATAGAACTCATCGACCAGATTAATAAAGCGTCGCGCAGCATCGTTATTTGCTGATGTAAAGATCGGCACGCCGCTGATCATCACCGAATGAAATTCTCTCGCCAGCTCAATATAATCATTTTGACTGCGCGGACCTTCGCAAATTGCTGCAAATTCAAACCAAACTATATCCTCGGCGACCTTAACCGAGGGAATTAATCGACCCTCAATATCCAGATCCACCGCCAACTTTATTTCACCCTCCACCGCGACCAAACTATCAAAGGTTGCGCCTATAGCCTGATCCGCCAAATCACCTAAGGGAGAGTAATAGAGTTCAGCCTGCTCTAACGCTCTCAGACGATAATCCTGGCCGCCATCCACATTGACCACTTCACAGTGCACATTGAGTAAGTCTATGGCCGGCAAAAAACGTTGTCGTTGCAGACCCTCACGATAGAGTAAGTCGGGCACTATATTAGAAGTCGCGACCAATGTAACCCCGCGCTCAAACAGCCCCTCTAATAAACGCGCCAAAATCATCGCATCGGTGATGTCACTGACAAAAAACTCATCAAAGCAAATGACCTGAGTCTCTTCAGCCAAAGACGCAGCAACCAACTCCAGAGGATTAGCCTGGCCCTTGAGGCGCTCCAAGTCCTGATGCACACGGCGCATAAAACGATGGAAGTGAATCCGCATCTTGCGCTCGAAAGGCAGGCTCTCGTAAAAGCTGTCCATCAAATAGGTCTTGCCTCGACCCACACCCCCCCAAAAGTAGAGACCCTTTTCAGGATTCAGCGCAGGGCGCAGTAATTTGGCCAGCAGACCACCCCTCTTACGCAGATTGCGCTTGACCAAACGGCCACACAATTGATCCAGCTTATCAACCGCCTGAGCCTGAGCCGCGTCTGCAACAAAGCCCTCTCGAGCCAGATCATTTTGATAGCGTTGTTTTGGGGTTAACATTGAATATGGTAGGATCGCGACTTAAACGCAGACTTTAACCAGCGTGGCCCCGCAAGACAACCGATAAATGCGGCTATTTAGTCAACAGCGTAGCCGACAGCGATCATTGGTACTGCAATCAGGCAAAATTAGTTAGCGCTTTGGCCAATAAAGTATTGCTTCAACAACCGCCTTTGGCGACACTAAAGACGTGTAATAAATTAAGTATGGGAGTATCACCTTGACAACTTTGAGCGTAATTTTGATTGCAGCGGTATTTTTCATTATCGGAGCTGCTGTCGGCCACCTGTTTTTTAAGAAGGTAGATGGCGGCGACAAATCAGTGCGCAACCTCGAACAAAAACTTGCTGCTAGCGAAAAAGAATTGAAACGCTACCAGCAAGAGGTTACCGAGCATTTTCTCACCGCCTCGCATCTGACCAGCAATATTGCCGAGAGTTATAGACAGATCCATGAGCACCTGGCCTCCAAAGCCATGCGCCTAGCGAGCCCCGATGTGGCGCGTCAAATACTCAAATCTGGCGGCAGTGATTTTGGGCTGCTTGATTCCAATGGCAATCCGCTGATTGACCTCAGTGACGTTGAGGTTCCGCGAGACTACGCGCCCAGTGTTCCCGGCGGCATTTTAAGTGAAGACTACGGCCTTACTGAGGCTGAGCAGCACAAAACAGACAACGTAGCAGAGAGCAAAGCCGAGAACGATGGCGGACTAGATATGCTCGACGACAGCGATGAAGACGAAAAGGACCCGACTCAAAGCGTCGCCTAAAAGCATCTTTTAGTAGGGCGCTGCCTTTAAGACGCCCGCTGGCGACAGCGCAAGCAAGGAGGTTTGCGGTGCAACCATTACTCAAACGAGCTGCCAAGGGTCTTTTTAGGCGGTTCAGCCACAACCTCTTGCCCAGCAGTTGCAGCTTTTGTCTAACGCCGCTGCAACATTCTGCTGGCGCCCTCTGCCATCTATGTATTGCACAACTACCACGCCTTACCACTCAATGTCTGCGCTGTGCTGTGCCCCTTGCCAGCAATGCTCTATGCGCCAACTGTCAGTTAACACCTCCGAGCTATAGAAACTGCATCTCTGCGTTTCACTATCAGGCACCGGTGGATAATATTATCCTGCGCCTCAAAGGCGACCCCTACACAACTGAGATCAAACAACTCTGTGCCCTCTTGGCAGAGCGCATCGCAACAACCTATCAAAATACTCAAATGCCTTGCCCGCAGACGATTATCCCCCTGCCACTGCACTGGCTAAAAATGACCAAACGGGGATTTAATCAAAGCCATATTATTGGCAGCCTGGTCGCAGACTATCTCGATACTGAGCATCATATCAGCGCAGAAATCCGCCAGGATTTTTGCAGGAGAATAGTTAAGGGGCAGGATCAACATCTACTCAGCGCCAAGAAACGCCTGACCAGCATCAAAAATGCTTTCATTGCAGAAGCCAAAGATCTCAATGGATTGTCTGTAGCTGTAGTGGACGATGTGGTAACCACAGGAGCCACGGCAAACAGTGTTGCCAAAGCCCTATTGCAAGCAGGCGTTGCACAGGTGGATATCTGGAGTATTGCGAGAACAAGCTGGAATAATTCAACGGGGTGACTCAGAATGGCGGCTATGAATAAACCTATCACAGCATCCAATCCAGCCTCGAGCGCACCTTTGACCGCCACGCCAATCAAAGGGCCTGACAGTATATGGCAGCAGATACGCAGCGAAGCTCAAGCCGCGGCGACCGATGAGCCTGCACTGGCAAATTTCTTTAACGCGACGGTTCTTAGTCACAGCAGTCTCGGCAGCGCCCTCAGTTACTACCTAGCAAGTAAACTTGCCAGCGACGAGGTGCCCCAGGCGATGCTACGAAGTCTTATGGATCGCGCTTTTTCGACAACCGATATTATTAATGCCGCAGCAGCGGATATTGCCGCCACCGTTGATCGAGATTCGGCATGCACACTCTATTTGACGCCATTCCTCTACTTTAAAGGCTTTCTGGCACTCCAGGCATATCGCGCGGCACATCAGCTATGGAATGAAGAACGTCAATCTTTAGCGCTGCTAGTGCAATATAGAATCTCACTGATCTTTGCTGTCGACATTCATCCGGCAGCCGTTATTGGCAGCGGTATTTTAATTGATCATGCCACCGGCTTGGTGATTGGCGAAACCGCGGTGATTGAGGACTGTGTATCCATCATGCAGTCAGTCACTCTCGGCGGCACAGGTAAAGTCTCAGGGGATCGCCATCCAAAAATTCGTAAAGGCGTATTGATTGGCCCTGGAGCAAAGATACTGGGCAATATTGAAGTGGGAGAAGGCGCTATGGTCGCCGCATCCAGCGTGGTCTTAAGAGCCGTACCAGCTCATGCAGTTGTCGCTGGTGTGCCAGCCACTGTGGTTGGTGATACGCGCTGTGACGAGCCCTCACAGGCCATGGATCATTACTTTAAGTGTGACTAACAGCCCTGAGCCAATTAAAAGCCCTGAGCCCTATAAAAGCCCTGAGCCCTATAAAAAGCCTCGAGCTAATTAACAGCGCTCCCAGCTAAACGGCATCACCTGATCAATTGAATCGGCACCCTGAAGCTGCATCAACAACCGATCCACACCCATAGCCACACCAGCACATTCGGGAAGCCCGGCTTCCATCGCCGCGAGCAGTTGCAAATCGGCAGTCACGGGAGCCTTGCCAGATAGCTTGCGCAGACGCTGGTCCTCGGCAAAACGACTGGCCTGCTCTGCAACATCTGTCAATTCACAGTAACCATTGGCTAATTCAACACGGTTTAAGAAGCCCTCAAAACGTCGGCTAATCTGACGCCCCTGACTATCCTCAGCACATTTAGCTAAGGCCGCCTGACAGGCTGGATAGTCATACACCAGCACTAAACCATCGTCTAATTGCGGTTCGATAAGAACAGAAAACAAGAGGTCGAGACAGTTGGCACGAGTTTCATCGGCCCAGGCCTCTGAGCCGGCAATAACGGCCATTCTTTGTAGATCAGCTAAATCGGCAAAATGGGGGTCGACCTGCAAGTGCTGGATAAATACATCTGCATAACTGCATCGTCGAACGCCTGTCTCTGGCACTAAGCTCACAATCAGTTCAGCCACTTCATCCATCAACTGATGCTCATCCCAACCACAGCGATACCATTCCAACATGGTGAACTCGGGGTTGTGACGACGGCCATTCTCAGCATCGCGAAAGGCTTTGCCGAGACTATAGATGTCGCCGCTACCAGCGGCCAGCAGTCGCTTCATAAAATATTCGGGAGAGGTCTGAAGATAAGCTGCAACATCTGCATTGCGCGCCTGAATACTGTCGATATTATGGTCGGTGACTGTTGCCCTAGACAGCAGCGGCACATCCACTTCCATTACCTGACGCTGCTGAAAAAAATCCCGCAGCTTAGCAAGCACCCGACTCCGCTGACGCAGAGTAGCCATAGTGGCGCCGGGCTGCCATTGATTTAAGTGTTCCATTTAAGCCTTCCATTCACGCCCTCCATTTCACACTCAAGGGCTGGCTAAAGAACTTATTTGGCGCTGACGCGACCCTGATATTCACCGGTGCGAGTATCGACACGGATAATCTCACCCTGATCCAAAAACAGTGGTACTTTCACCACGGCACCAGTAACCAACTTAGCTGGCTTGCTGCCACCCTGAGCCGTATCACCACGCAGACCCGGATCGGTTTCAACAATCTCCAGCTCAACATGATTGGGCGGTGTTACCGAAAGCGGTACGCCATTGAAAAGAGTCACTACGCAGGTATCCTGCTCACTCAACCAGATCAGGGCATCACCTACCGCGTTCTCAGTGGCCTGATGCTGTTCAAAGGTATCTGGCTCCATAAAACACCAAAAATCACCGTCGTTGTAGAGATACTGCATATCAGTATCCATAACATCAGCTGCCTCTAGTTGCTCACCGGACTTAAAGGTCTTTTCCAACACTCGACCCGTTTTCAGGTTGCGTAATTTCACGCGATTGAATGCCTGACCTTTACCTGGCTTTACCAGTTCATTGTCCAGGATCGAGCAGGGGTCTCCATCGAGCATTACCTTCAATCCGGAGCGAAATTCATTGGTAGAGTAGTTTGACATTGGCTTGGTTCTCGATTATCTGAAAAGGGCGATATGATACCCGAACTTCCCCTACATTTGAGCAGTTTGTGGTGCCACTGGGAAAATTATTAACCGGCTGAAATTAGGTTGCCGCTGAATTGCCGAGCTAGAAGGAAAAGTTGACTACACTTAGAGACGTGCCAAAGGATAAATAGAGCCTCTTATTGGAAATCCAACTACAACGTTTTCAGGCTAACTTTTATGAGCCCTGCTTCAAACAATAATATTGCAGCCCTGCTGAGTATTTTAAAACCTTCCATCGCTGACAACCTCGCAACAAGTATCGATGAGAAAATAGTAGACCAAGCCACAGCCGAACAATTTATCAGCCGCTTGTCTGCGACCAACTATGCCAACAACTGCATGGAGCTCTACCGAACTCTGCCATCGGTTATAGGGTCGGACAATCCGCCAAACATAAAAATGGCTATTCTCGACAGCCTCAATCCAGCAGTCATTAGATCCACTGAGGGTCTATTACAGAATCAGCTCAACCAGTCTACAGCCAAAGCGATCTCTCTCGGTCAGTCACTGGTCAGACGCCTTTTTGAAGGCTACAAGCTAGTTATCTATCAACTGGGAAACGAGCTTCCTGTAAACCCAAGGCAAACCAGCAAAAGCGGCCATCTAGCCCAATGTATACTTGCCGCCTGTCATCTGCTGGCCAGAATTCAGCTCAACAGCCTCAGCCATTACCTGCAACAACCAAGCTTTTACTGGCGCGAATTACATGCCCTTTACCTGCTCGCTGAGCAGCTTGGGGTGGCCAGTAAAGATATGCCGGACAATCTGGGCATCAATAGCTCAATTAAAAAGGTTTACATAAAGCTGCTGCTTTTTAGCAGCACCAGGCCTCATCATTTGTCCAATTATGAATTGCGCTTTGTCTACAGCGAACTAGAATTTTGGTCATCCCTCGCAGAGCTCCACAGAGGCAACGCCAAGGGACTTTTCACAGTAGACCCATCGACAAATCACGGAACGGTTTATGCTGACGACAGTGACGGACATCCGGGTAATATCATTCTCGACACATCCCATTTGGTAGATTTTTTAAAGGGTGTTATTAACGACAATTCAGACACCTTATTTTCTGACAGGGTATCCCGTCGGGTTATCAGAGACCTGATCAAGCAGTGGGGAGAAAAACTCAAGCGCCGTGAGACTCACATCAAGGATCAGGCACAACTCTCAGTAACGCAGGGCTTTACCGCGACCATCTGCATGCTATCAAAAACCGATAGTTTCGATAACTTTTTGCGCCTCTGCGGGCAGCAGCCGCCGACAAGAAATCATCAAGGTCAAGGCATCAAGCGCAGAGATGATGTCTGGGGCACCACATTTGAAAAGTTCGACAACAATCCAGATGACCCGGTTATCTACATGCCGACAGCGACTAAAAACAGCAAACTTAAAGTGCTCCAAGCGCTGCGCCAAAATGTCAGTCTCAATGGCGCTTGCATTGAACTAAATGATAAAAAAGTACAGCTGCAACCCGGGGAGCTGATCGCCGTTCGCACCCGTGAAGCGAACAAATGGATGACTGGGATTGTGCGCTGGAAAAACATCTCACCCTCCCTTTACAGTATCTGTGGCGTACAATTTCCCGCCCGCCACTGCGCCCCCGCCGCTATTCGTATCAGGCCCCGAGGCCCGGACTCTGAGTACCAGTTTATGCAGGCTATATTGCTCTCACAAAAGCGAGATCTCAGCGAAAGCGTCACATTGTTGTGCCCGCCTCTGCGCTACACTAAAAACGCTAAGATTTTCGTGATCACACCACTACAGCAGAGCTACGCAATTCTGGAAGAGGAACTGGAAACCACAGAACATTTATCACATTTCAAAATCGCCTTTTGTTAAAAACACCAAGGAAGAAATATTTTTATGCGTTCAGATGAACCACTGCATATTTTAATCGTCGACAAATCCAATGATGAAGCCAATCGTTTTATCAGTATTTTACGCAGCGCCGACTTTGTCGTCGAAGCCAAACTGGCAACCAATGAAGAGCAACTACAAAAAACCATTTCGATGCGCAACTGGGACCTATTGCTCGCCGCTCAGGACTACAGCAAGATTCCCACACAAAATATTTTTCAGCGTATACGTCGAGCTGAGAGAGACCTGCCGGTAATTTTGATCAGTCAGGAATACAACCCGAAAAAGGTTATCGAAGGTATGCGCCTTGGTGCCGTTGATGTTGTAGTGGAGGATCAAGACCAACATTTAATTAAGGTTGTGCAGCGTTCATTGCGCAGCGTCTATGAACGCCGCCAGTCCCGAGAGTGGGAGCGAAAACTGTCAGTCGCGGAAAAACGCGCGCAACATCTTATGGATATCTCACGCTTTCCCATCGCCATTATCAAGGAAGGTGTCTATGTCTACGGCAACGACGCCTGCGCAAGTATCTTCGGCTTTGGTGATACGGAGGAGATGCTCTGCATGCCGGTTATCGACAATATCGGCGCTCGAGACAGAGAGAAGCTTAAAGCCTACATGGTGCCCCTACAGAGCTCTGATGAACTCATGCCATTTGAAGCTGTGATCAAAACAGTGGATGCAGATGGTAAAGAGAGTGACGCATTTCTCGAAATCCACCAAATTCAATACGATGCTGAACCGGCACTGCAGTTTACGATTAACAAAGACAAACTGTTTGATGCCAACATGGACCATAGCGAACAGCAAAAGACCACAGAATACAGCGCCATACAGCCGCACCTAGTCTACGAATTGATCAGTCGAGGCATCAGTCGCTCAGTGCAGAGTGGTCAGGACTGCATGTTACTGAATATACAGGCAGACCGGTTTATTCAGCTCAAAGAGGATCTGGGCATAGCCAAAGCCGAGAAAGTCGCCCACTCTCTGGTGATGTTTATCGTCCAGCTGTTTGATCACAATCTCGACTGTGGCAGGGTCTCAGAAAACTGCTTTGTCATAGTGCTACCGGATACAGCGGAAGAGAAAGCCGTCGAGCTAGCAGCGGACATCTGCCAACAGATCGAGCAGCAAGTGTTTGATATAGACGATGAAACCTTCTCCCTAACCACGTCAATTGGCATCACCGGCCTCAATGAAAATGTGCCCTCCGTTGAGCGCGGTCTCGAGCGCAGTGAAGAGGCTATTTCCCAGTTGAGAGAAGACAATAGCCTCGGCAATGGTGCCAAGTTCTATATACCAGATATTCATTCGGACGATATCTCCAAGGCTGAGGCAGTGGTTATCACTGCCAAGAACCTGCTCAGCAAAGGTGCCTTTTCAATTCGCTACCAACCCATAGTGGCACTGATAGACGGCGGCAGCGGCAAGGAATATTACGAAGTTATTTTGGGCGTAAAAAAGGATGTTCCGGTGAGCGAAATACCCGAGGACTTTATCGCCAACCTGTTTAAATCCGAGATTGCCGCAGAAGTGGATCGCTGGGTCATTGGTCAGGCGCTCAGCTCACTCACTGAGAAACTCAAAACCAACCCTGAGACCCAACTATTTATTAATATCAGCGCCCAATCCTTTGCCGACAGTGAATTTTTACCCTGGCTGCAAAAAGCCCTGAGCATTTCCAAACTAGCCCCGAATGCGTTAATTTTCCAATTCCGTGAGATTGATGCAGTGCGCTATCTGAATCAGGCTGCAGCACTCTGTGAGGAAATGAAAAAAGCCCAGGGACAGGTTGGAATCAGCAACTTCGGTCTCGCTATCAACCCCCTTAAAACCTTGGAGCGGATCAAAGCTGACTTCGTTAAAGTGGACCGCGTGATTGTTGAGAAGCTTACCAATGCGGACCAAGGCAAAGCTGCTCAAGGAAAGGAAGAATTCCAAAGTATTATGGGCGGCATGACCGGAACCGGGGTCGATGTAATAGTACCTTTTGTGGAGACGGCGACTATTATTCCCATACTCTGGCAGCAGGGCGTGCAGTATATTCAAGGCCACTACATCAACGAGCCATCCTTTACCATGGACTACGACTTCTCTGAGGGGCCCTAGAGCAGGTTTTAAAGAACGCCCCCAGAGTTCTGCGGGGCTTAATCAAGAATCAGCGTATCTTTGTCACTGTAGCCCAGCAGATAGAGAATGCCATCCAATCCGAGATTAGAAATAGACTGCTTGGCCGAGGCCTTAACCAGAGGCTTAGCGCGAAAAGCAATGCCCAGGCCGGCAATGCTCAGCATTGGCAAATCATTGGCTCCATCCCCCACAGCAATTACCTGCTGTAACATCAGACCCTCGCGCTCAGCGATCTGGCGCAGCAACTCGGCCTTGCGCTGACCGTCAATAATCTCACCTGTCACCCGACCGGTTACCAATCCATCTTCAACATCCAGCTGATTGGCATAGACATAGTCCACACCCAGGCGCTGCTGTAGATACTCACCGAAAAAGGTGAAGCCGCCGGAGACAATGGCGGTTTTATAACCCAGTTTTTTCAGAGTCGAGATAAGGTGCTCGGCGCCTTCATTTAAACGCAGTCGCTCGGCTACCGATTGCAGCACACTGGCATCTAGCCCCTTGAGCAGCGCCATACGCTGAGTAAAACTGGCTTTAAAATCGATCTCACCCTGCATCGCCGCCTCGGTAATAGCGGCAACCTGATCGCCAACGCCAGCTTCGTGGGCCAGCTCATCGATAACCTCGGCGTCGATCAGTGTCGAATCCATATCAAATACCACAAGACGACGATTGCGACGGAAAATATTATCTTCCTGATAGGCGATATCAATATCGTAGTGACTGGCCAGCTCCAGCAG
>CAJQJT010000194.1 GCA_905478725.1 uncultured Pseudomonadales bacterium | reverse complement strand
CTACTGGTAAGGAAAAAGCTGAGCGGATTCGTGCTTCGGCAGATCGCGAGCGCACCATTGAGCTGGCTAACGCCTATCGTGATGCGGAGCAGCTGCGTGGTACTGGAGACGCTGAGGCAGCAGGCATTTACGCCGACGCCTATCAGCAGGATCCTGAGTTCTACTCCTTTGTGCGTAGTCTCAATGCTTACAAGAACTCGTTTTCCAATAAGGGCGACGTGATGCTTGTGGCTCCGGACAGTGACTTCTTTAAGTACTTGCAAAGCCAAGACGGTAAATAATCGGTCCTTGGACCTGATGGATGTTTTTTTACGCTCTTTAGAGGCTCATTAGAGGCTCATTAGAGGCTCATTAGAGGCTAGGTAGCCCATTTAAGGGCTTAAGATCTAATTAGCGTAAAAACTCCTGCCACATTGATGGTGACTTTGCTAAAATCGCAAAACCGGGTTCGTCCCGGTTTTTTTGTGCCGATTTAGGGGCCGATTTTTGTGGGTTGTCTTAATTATGCTTAAAGATATAGGTACAGCAATTTGCCTGATGCTGGTGCTAGAGGGGATTATGCCCTTCTTATCGCCATCGAGATGGCGCGGCATGGTACAGGTTATAGCCACTGTCGATGATAGTCAGATGCGCCGCATCGGCCTGTTAAGTATGGCCATTGGTGCAGTGGCGCTATTTTTCTTGCGCTGAGTTAGTTGGCTTATAGTTAAGTCGTTAATTTAGAGCAAAAACGTTTCAAAGCTAGAGGTTGAAAAAAGATTCATGACAATTGCAGATCGTTGGTTATTGCCAGACGGTGTCGATGAGGTGCTTCCAGAGCGCGCTCAGGTTGTCGAGCATCTGCGTCGTCAGCTCCTCGATCTCTACAACTGTTGGGGCTATGACCTGGTGATTCCACCGATGGTCGAGTTTACCGACTCTCTACTTAGCGGTTCCGGTTCCGATCTAGACCTGATGACCTTTCGCATTACCGATCAGTTAAGTGGTCGAATGATGGGCATTCGTGCCGACATCACGCCACAGACTGCAAGAATGGATGCTCACAGCCTGCGTCGCGAAGGCCCCAGCCGACTCTGTTATGCAGGTACCGTTTTACACACCCGCCCGCGAGGCCCGCTTGAGTCGCGCACACCGATCTCCATTGGTGTCGAGTTGTTTGGTGAAGCCACAGTGGCTGCCGATATCGAAGTGATCGAATTATTGTTAGAGAGCATCAGCAGCGCTGGTGTTGAAAACGTGCATCTGGATTTAGGTCATGTGGATATCTTCCGTGGTCTGTTGGCTGATGCTGATCTCAGTGCCGACAGCGAAGCTCAGCTGTTTGATTTAGTGCAGCGCAAAGCCGCTCGTGAATTGGCTCAGTGGATTGAATCCAATATCAGTGATCCGCAGTTGGCTGGTTGGTTAAACGTATTACCCAGCCTTGCTGGCAGCGTTGAAGTTCTGGCAGCTGCCCGGGAAAAATTAGCTGGTGCTCCGGCAGCTGTATTAGCCGCAGTGGCGCAATTGGAAGAAATTGTTGCGGCGATTACTGATCGCAATGTCACTGTCTATCTGGATCTTGGTGAACTGCCTGGCTATCACTATCACACAGGTGTGGTGTTTGCCGCCTATGTGCAGGGCTATGGCAAGGCATTGGGCAATGGCGGACGCTATGATCATGTCGGCGAAGCCTTTGGCCGCCCCCGTCCAGCCACCGGATTTGCCTGCAACCTGAAATCGCTGGTTAGTCAGAGCGCTACTCCTTACGCTGCCAAACTGGGTGTCTTTGTACCTCACAGCAGCAACTCGGCAGTGGCCGAACAGATTCAAACCCTGCGTAGTCAGGGTAATCGTGTTGTCCAGGGTTTCGCCGGGCAGCTGGTTGACTATACAGAGCTAAATTGTGATCGCTTGCTGATTGAGCAAGAGGGTCTCTGGGTTATTCAAAAGCTGTCCTGAGCTTAGATCTTAAGCGCTAGGTAGCCTAAACATTATCTTTACGAGCAAGCATTATTATGGGTAGAAATGTCGTTATTCTTGGTTCCCAATGGGGGGACGAAGGCAAGGGTAAGATCGTTGATTTATTAACTGATAAAGCAACAGTAGTGGCCCGTTTTCAAGGTGGTCACAACGCCGGTCATACGCTGGTTATCGATGGTAAGAAAACTGCATTACACCTTATTCCTTCAGGTATTTTGCGTCCGCATGTCACCTGCGTAATTGGCAATGGCGTTGTTGTCGCACCAGACGCGTTATTAAAAGAAATTAACATGCTCGAAGAGCGTGGCATCGAAGTTCGTGATCGCCTTAAGGTCTCAGGTTCTTGCCCCTTAATCCTCAGCTACCATATCGCTTTGGATCAGGCTCGCGAAGCCGCTCGTGGCAATGCTAAGATCGGCACCACCGGTCGCGGTATTGGCCCCGCCTATGAAGATAAAGTAGCACGTCGTGCACTGCGTCTCGGCGATCTGGCCAATATGGAACGCTTTGCAGCGAAGCTAAAAGAGATTGTTGATTACCATAACTTTGCGCTCACCGAATATTACAAAGCCGATCCAGTCGACTATGAAGCTACTCTTGCTGACGCTAAAGAATGGGCTGCAGCACTGCTGCCGATGAAAGGCGATGTGACTAAGATTTTGCATGACGCCCGTGAAGCCGGTGCCGACATTCTTTTCGAAGGCGCTCAGGGTTCTCTGCTGGACATAGATCATGGTACCTATCCCTACGTGACTTCCTCCAATACCACTGCTGGCGGCGCTGCCACCGGAACCGGTTTTGGTCCGCTGTATTTAGATTATATTCTGGGTATTACCAAGGCTTACACCACCAGAGTAGGCTCTGGCCCATTCCCTACCGAGCTGCACTGTGAGATTGGCGCTTACCTGGGTGAGAAAGGCCATGAGTTTGGTACTACCACCGGCCGTGAACGCCGCTGTGGTTGGTTTGATGCGGTGGCACTGCGTCAGGCGGTACTGATTAACAGCATCTCAGGCATCTGTCTGACTAAGCTCGATGTGCTGGATGGTTTGGAAGAGATTAATATCTGTGTTGGTTATGTTTACTCTGATGGCCGTGATGCCGGTGTGCCTACCCACGCAGATGACTTTGAGGCTATTACGCCGGTCTATGAAACCATGCCTGGCTGGACAGACGTCACTGTAGGCGCGCAAGATATCAATGCGCTGCCTGCCGCGGCGAGAGCTTATATCACTCGCATTGAAGAGCTGATTGGCGCTCCTGTGGATATTGTTTCAACAGGGCCTGACCGAGTTGAAACAATTGTCTTGCGCCATGCGTTCGACTAATTTGATAAGCCTTTAGGGTTTTCAGATAATCAAAAAGCCTCAGTTTAATGCTGGGGCTTTTTGCTTTCTGATGGGTAGAGAAATTATTGTAAGCAACAATAAAACAATATTCAGTTAGCCTTGTAGGTAAGTGTATAAAAATACTATTACTCATTCTTAGGGGGGCTAATTTTTACCCCTAGTGGGCCTAAATAGATACTTTATTTCTGTGCTTCGAAAAAACTTATCTCTCTTTTTATTGCCATATAAAATTGCTTTTAGACCACGCCTTACCGAGCCTCAGGCCTCATAAAATTTGTCGGAACATCAATAAATCATTAGTTTGTATAAACATAGAGGTTGCGTAAATTTTATAACCCCTGTAACTTCAGGATCGTAGTGCTGAATAAAAACAAGCGGGTTCCTTGCCAGTTACGTTTTTAAAAGCGAGAGAATCCCATAGGATTGGGAGTGGTTATGCCACCTTTATTGCATTGGATTGCATATTGTAAAGCGCGCGTTCGCTGTCTTCTATTGACGGTAAGAGACTGCTTTATTCTGATAAGTCTCAGACTTCCTCTCTTTATTCCAAAGTTTTTTACAACATCCAATATAGCCTCTAGTTGGTTTTTCTCTATAGCCCCAAGTTCAAAATCATTTTCTATATCAGCGATTAAAGCGCTGCTTTCGTCCTCTCTAAAAAACCATGGGGAGGCATAGTGGAAAACCAATACGCAAATGAAATTTGGCCTCTAGTGGTTTACTTTGTCATGGTCATTTTGATGGTTGTGACCATGCTGGTGCTGTCGTCGTTACTCGGCCAGAAGCGCCGTGAGGCGGCCACTAACGACCCCTTCGAGTCCGGTATTGTCTCGGTTGGCGGCTCGCAAATCCGTATCTCTGTAGAATTTTATCTGGTAGCGATTTTCTTCGTTATCTTCGATCTCGAAACGGTTTTTATCTTCGCCTGGGCAGTGGCCTTTTTTGAACTTGGCTGGCAGGGCTATCTTTCGATTTGCGTGTTTATTGCGATATTGGTTTTGGCGCTTATTTACCAATGGCGCGCTGGTGCTCTGGACTGGGGTAATAAAACCCAGACCGGTCTGCGCAACACTCAGAACGCTATTGGAGAAAAAATATGAAGTGGAGTTTAACGCGACCAGAAGATGGAAATGTCCTCGACAGCAGTTCTGATTTTATTGAAGAGCAGGTTAAGCGCAATGTCGCCTTTGCCAAACTCGAAGACCTGCTGGCCTGGGGGCGGGCCCATTCACTTTGGCCGTTTAACTTTGGTTTGTCCTGCTGTTATGTGGAGATGGCCACCTCATTTACCAGTCGTCATGATATTGCGCGCTTCGGTTCAGAGGTGATTCGCGCGACTCCGCGGCAGGCTGATTTAATGGTTATTTCTGGAACCTGTTTTTTAAAAATGGCGCCGGTAGTGCAACGTTTATATGAGCAATTATTGGAACCCCGATGGATTATTTCTATGGGCTCCTGCGCGAATTCCGGTGGTATGTACGATATTTATTCGGTAGTGCAGGGGGTAGATAAATTCATCCCCGTAGATGTCTATGTGCCGGGCTGTCCACCGCGACCAGAAGCACTGATGCAAGGATTGATGATGCTTCAGGAGTCGATTGGCCAAGAGCGCCGTCCATTGAGTTGGGTGGCTGGTGATCAAACTGTGGTTAAGCCGCAAAAGACCAGCATGCGCGATCAATTGACCGCACAGCGGATTCAGGCGACAGAGTTGCGGGAGCCAAAAGACATCTAGTTAAATTTGTCCGGTCATTAAGGGGTTTTAATGCACAGAGCGGAAGCCAAGGCCACTAATCGGGTCGAAGAAAAACTGTACGGCAAGTTCGGTGGAGATGTCTTCACCGTTCAGCACTGTGCTGATAAAACGCTTACTCTGTGGTTACACCGCAGTCGCCTGATTGAAGTACTGCAATTCCTCAAACCCCAGTTCCCCATGCTCTACGACCTGTTTGGTATCGACGAGCGCACCCGCACCCATCGTGATGGCCAACCAGCTTCAGACTTTACTGTTGTCTATCATCTGCTGTCGCTGGATCGGAACGAGGATATGCGCATCAAAGTGGCGGTACAGGAATCGGACGCCGACCTGCCCACTGCCATTGGTGTTTGGCCCAATGCCAATTGGTATGAGCGCGAAGTCTGGGACATGTTTGGAGTGACCTTTGCCGGCCATCCGAGTCTGTTTAGAATTCTCCTTCCACCGACCTGGGAAGGCCATGCACTGCGCAAGGATCACCCGGCTCGAGCCACGGAAATGGGCGAGTTTGAAATGGGCCCGGAGCGCGTTGCTCGGGAACAGGAGGCTCTAAGATTTCGACCTGAAGACTGGGGTATGCAGCAGTCCAACAATGACAACGAGTATATGTTTCTCAATCTGGGACCCAACCATCCCAGTGTTCACGGTGTGTTTCGCATTGCCCTGCAGCTTGATGGTGAGGTAATCGTCGATTCGGTACCGGATATTGGCTATCACCACCGTGGCGCCGAGAAAATGGCCGAGCGCCAAACCTGGCACACCTATATCCCCTACACCGACCGCATCGATTATCTCGGTGGTGTAATGAATAATTTTGCCTATGTACAGTCGGTGGAAATACTCGCTGGCATTGTGGTGCCGGATCGCGCCAGAGTGATTCGTATTATGCTCGCCGAGCTATTTCGCATCTCCAGTCATCTGGTTTTTTATGGCACCTTTGTTCAGGACATTGGCCAGATGTCGCCAGTGTTTTATATGTTCGCCGACCGAGAGCGGCTGTTTGGTATTATCGAGGCGATTACCGGCGGCCGCATGCATCCGGCTTGGTTTCGTATTGGTGGTGTTGCACAGGATCTACCCAATGGCTGGGAGCGCCTAGTACGCGAGTTTATCGATTCGATGCCAGCGCGCCTCGACCATTACGACAAAATGTCCATGCAGAACAAAATGCTCAAGCAGCGCACCGTTGGCATTGGCACCTACAGTCAGCAAGAGGCCATTGACTGGGGGGTTACTGGCCCCGGATTGCGCGCCACTGGCAGCGACTGGGATATTCGTAAAAAGCGCCCCTACGGCGGCTATGACCAGTTTGAATTCGAAGTGCCAACCGCCAATAACGGCGACTGTTACGACCGCGCCAAACTGCGTATCGAAGAGATGCGCGAGAGCCTGAAGATCATTCGGCAATGTCTCGACAATATGCCAGAAGGGCCCTACAAAAGTGATCACCCCTCAACCACTCCGCCGCCCAAAGAGCGCACCATGGAGGATATTGAGACACTGATTCATCACTTCCTCAATGTCAGCTGGGGGCCGGTGATTCCCGCTGGCGAAGCGTCGGTGATGATCGAAGCGACCAAGGGCCTTAACAGCTATCACCTTGTCAGCGACGGCGGCACTGGGTCTTATCGCACCCGAATTCGCACCCCCTCATTCCCACATTTACAGCAGATACCACTGATCAGCAACGGCCTGATGATTCCAGACCTGATTGCGATTATTGCCAGTATCGACTTTGTTATGGCGGACGTAGACCGATGAATGATGCACAGATGATTCAAACTGATCTCGGCACGGTATTAACCAGAGAAGAGATCTGCCAGATCGATGCCGAGCTGAGCCATGTGCCCTATAAAGCCGGTGCCGCTATAGATGCGTTAAAAATTGTTCAGGCTCAGCGCGGTTGGATATCTGATGAATCACTGCGCGCCATAGCCAAACATTTAGAGATGTCGGCGGAAGAGCTGGATGGCGTGGCGACCTTTTACAACTTAATTTATCGCCGACCAGTGGGCGAAAAGGTGATTCTGTTCTGTGACAGTGTTAGCTGCTGGATCTGTGGCTGCGACGGAATCAAAGCTAAAATTTCGGCAAAGCTGGGCATCGACTATGGTGAAACCACGGCTGACAATCAGTACACACTGCTGCCGGTTCCCTGTCTCGGAGCCTGTGATCGGGCCCCGGTGATGATGGTGGCAGACGATCTTATTACCCATCTGGATGAAGACAAAATTGACCAGCTGTTCTCTGATGTAAAAGCCAAAGATTCCGTCTCAGTAGGGGAGCAGTAATGGAAAAAGTCCTGACCCGCAATATTGGCCCCGAGCAGACTCCCACCGATCTCAAAGCCTACGAGGCCAATGGTGGTTATCAGGGCCTGCGCAAAGCCCTTAGTGATCTGTCACCCAAAGACTGCCAGGCCGTTATCAGTGACTCCAATCTCCGCGGACGCGGCGGTGCTGGTTTTCCCACCGGTATGAAGTGGAGCTTTGTGCCCATGGGCGACAGCTGCACCCCGGGACATAAGTACCTGGTCTGTAACGCCGACGAGATGGAACCCGGCGCCTTTAAAGATCGGCTGTTGATGGAGTGCGATCCACATCAATTAATTGAAGGCATGATTCTCGCTGCCTATACCATCGGCGCAGATCTCTCCTATATCTTTATTCGCGGCGAGTATGTGGTGGCGATTGAGCGGCTGCGGGGAGCACTGGCCGAGTGTTATGCCAGTGGTTTACTGGGTGAAAATATTCTCGGCAGCGGTTTTAGTCTGGAAATGAATGTTCACCCCAGCGCTGGGCGTTATATCTGCGGTGAAGAAACCGCTTTGATTAATGCTCTCGAAGGTAAACGCGCTATTCCCCGAGCCAAGCCGCCGTTCCCTCAGGTGAGTGGTCTCTGGGGGCGTCCGACCATCGTTAACAATGTCGAAACCCTGTGCAATATTCCCCACATTATTGATCGCGGCGCCGACTGGTATAAGACCTTGGGCCTCGGTGAAGACGCCGGCACCAAGATGTTTGGTGTCAGCGGCAGAGTCAACAATCCCGGCTGCTGGGAGCTGCCCATGGGCACACCGATTCGGGATCTTTTAGAGGTGCATGCCGGCGGTATGCAAGAGGGGCTGCAGCTGCGTGGGTTTTTACCCGGCGGCGGTTCGACGGACTTTTTGCTACCTGAACATCTCGACCTAGCCATGGACTACAACGTGATTGGTAAAGCCGGCAGCCGTATGGGCACCGGCACCTTAATTATTCTCGATGACCAGACCTGTCCAGTGGGCATGGTACTGAATTTGATTCGTTTCTTTGCCCATGAATCCTGTGGTTTCTGCACCCCCTGTCGTGAAGGGCTGCCCTGGACACGACAGGTGCTGCAAGACATAGAGGATGGCCGCGGTCAGCTCGAGGATCTCGAGACCCTGGCCTATCAGGTTAAATATATAGGCGCTATGGGCAATACCCACTGTGCTCTGGCACCTGGTGCCATGGAACCTCTGCAAAGTGCCTTGAAATATTTCCGCGATGATTTCGACCGCCATATTAGCGGTGGTTGCTGTCCTTATGAGTCTCATAAGGCTCATCAGCACCAGCAGATTGGAACAGGAGCCTAGATCATGCCGACGATTTTTGTAGATGGTCAGGAACTCCAGGTCAAAGAGGGCACCAATGTGCTCGAGGCCTGCCTCAGTGCCGGGATTGATTTACCCTATTTCTGCTGGCATCCCTCCATGGGTTCCATCGGCTCCTGTCGCCAATGTGCGGTAGTGCAGTATCAGAATGCTGAGGATACCAACGGTCGGATTGTGATGGGCTGTATGACGCCGGTAAGCGAGGGTGCACGCTTCTCGCTCAATTCTGGTAGCGGCGCGGACTCTGATGCCGATGAAGCCGTCGACAATACGATTGATAAAGTGACCGACAAAGGCCGCGAGTTTCGCCAGGCAGTAATCGAATCACTGATGCTCAATCACCCCCACGACTGTCCTGTTTGCGCCGAGGGCGGCGAATGTCATCTGCAGGATATGACGGTGATGGTGGGCCATCGCGACCGCCGTTATCGAGGCCTAAAAAATACTCATCGCAATCAATATCTCGGGCCCCTGATCAGCCATGAAATGAACCGCTGCATCACCTGCTATCGCTGCGAACGCTTCTACACTGACTACGCCGGTGGCACCGATCTCTCCGCTCAGGCGTCCCACGATCATGTTTATTTTGGTCGCCATCAGGACGGAGTTTTGGAAAGCGAATTTTCCGGCAACCTAGTGGAAGTCTGCCCCACCGGTGTGTTTACCGATAAGCCCCTACTCAAACAGTACAGCCGCAAATGGGATCTACAGTCGGCGCCATCGATTTGCACTGGCTGCGCAGTGGGCTGCAATATTTTACCCGGAGAGCGCTACGGCAAGCTCAAGCGTATCCACAATCGCTACAACGATCAGGTTAATGGCTATTTTCTCTGTGACCGGGGACGCTTTGGCAGTGGCTACATCAATAGCGATGAGCGACTTAATTACGCCGGAGTACGTGACTCTAATGGAGAATTTGCCGCGATTAAGTCTCAGGAAGCCATCGAGATCGCGGCCCAATGGATGAAAGCTGGGGAGGGTGATAAGACAAATAAAATCGTTGGCATCGGTTCGCCGCGAGCCTCTCTTGAATCTAACTATCTCCTTAGAGAACTAGTCGGCAAGGAGCATTTTGCCGCTGGCTTTGGTGATCGTGAATCTCAGGTGATACATCGAATTGCCGCAATTCTAAAAACTACTCGAGCCAAAAACCCGTCGATTAAACAGATGGAAACAGCCGATGCCGTGCTGATTCTCGGTGAAGATGTCACCCATACCGCGCCGCGAGTGGCGCTGGGATTACGTCAGGCGGTACGCAATAAAGCTCATGAATTAGCTAAGCAGGCAGGCCTGGCCGTCTGGCAGGATGCCGCCGTGCGCAACCTAGCCCAAGACCAGCGCTCACCGATGATTATTGTCTCGGCCATGGAGACCCGCCTCGATGATATTGCCAGTCAGACTGTTTCTTTAGCACCCCAAGATATTGCTCTGTTTGGCCATGCCGTGGCTCGCGCTATTACCGGTCAGCCCAGTGATGATGAGTCGGTGAATGAGGCCGCCGCAGCACTGAAAAATGCCCAGCGACCATTAGTGGTCAGCGGTTCCAGTATGTTGCATCGCGCCATAGTCGACAGTGCCGCAGCGGTGGCCGATGCCCTGACGGACCTTCTCCAAGCTGACAGCGCCCAAGATGACAGCGCCCAAGATGACAGCAGCATGCTCAGTTTCTGTCTACCAGAGTGCAACAGCCTCGGTTTAGCATTGCTCAGTGACGAGCAGGAAACCCTCTCACGACTGCTCGCCCGGACTGATGAAATCGCTGTACTGGTGATTCTCGAAAATAATCTTAGCCGTCGCCTCAGCCCAGACCAGATCAACAAGCTGACCTCTTCAGGGACTAAAATTATTGCCCTAGAACTGCTCGACAACGAGCTGCTCGCCAGCTGTGATCTAGTCTTGTCGGCGGCATCCTACGCTGAGTCTGAAGGCACACTGGTCAGCAGCGAAGGGCGCGCCCAGCGCTACTACCCCGTGTTTCCCGCAGCTCATGAACGTCTTGCCAGTTGGCACTGGCTGCGTGATCTGGCCGCAGCCAGTGGTCACACTGAGTTGGCAGAGCTGCGATATTTTGACCAGATTACTGCGGCCTGTGGAGCCAGTAACGAACTATTTGAACCTCTTGCCGGTGTCTCCCCAGACCATAATTTCCGCAGTCACGGACAGAAAATTCCCCGACAGACTCATCGCGCCAGCGGACGCACGGCGATCAATGCCGATGTTTCGGTGCATGAACCTCTGCGCAAGCTTGATCCCGAGACGCCGCTGAGCTTTAGCATGGAAGGACTCAATCGCGATCAGCCGGCTTCGTTGACGCCGTTCTACTGGTCTCCAGGCTGGAACTCCAACCAGTCGCTACAGAAGTTCCAATCTGAGGTGAACGGCCCACTGCGCGGTGGCCCTGTGGGGCAGCGCCTGCTTGAACCTCAGGCGACTGGTATCAGGCAGTCGTCAGAATTTACGCCGCTACAGGTTATGGATGAAGGTAAGTGGCAGCTGGTGCCAATGCATCGGGTTCACGGTAGTGATGAACTCTCGGTCAGAACCGCTGAAGTGGCCGAGCTCGCCGGTGAGGCGTTCGTCGCTATAGGCCCAGAGCTAGCGGCCAAGTTAGAGGTGGTTGATGGTGATGGTCTGAAGGTTAATGTTGCTGCTGCTGGCATAGACGGTATTGAAACCTCTCTGTCGGTGAAAATTCTCACCCGCCTAGCGCCAAACTGCGTTGCCTACAGTGCCGGTTACAGCAGTACTTTGGCACTGCAGCCGGGCGCGCTGGCGCTGCTCAGCAAAGACTCGAACTGGCAGCGAGCGACACCACAGCTGATTGCCAGTGATCGCAAAAGCTATGCCAACGAGACAAACAACCGCCCATCACAAGAGACTGATATAGATAAGGGTAGAGATAAAGATAAAGATAAAGATAAAGGGGAACCGCGACATGTCTGAGTTAATGCCGGTTTTACTGGCCCTGAC
>CAJQJT010000193.1 GCA_905478725.1 uncultured Pseudomonadales bacterium | reverse complement strand
ATTCTACGGGCATAGATTTGGATAAGCTGATTGCAGTGGGCCAGTCGATTTCTGCTCTGTTGGGTAAGCCCACCAACTCGAATGTTGCCCGGGCTAGATCAACTACTTAGTTGTGTGTTTAATTTATACCTTGCAAAACCGGCTCGAATTCTCGATAAAGAGCGGGCTATAAAAACACTCACTATAAAAACACTATAAAACCAAGAGAGGAATTATGTTCAGTCATATTATGATCGGTGCCAACGACATCGACGAGTCAAAGAAATTCTACGATGCCACTATGGGTGAATTAGGCTTTGGCCCAGGTACGGTTGATCCTAAGGGTCGCTGTTTTTACATGAGTGAGACCGGTATTTTTGCCTTGAGTGTGCCTATCGATGGTCAGCCTGCAAGCAGCGGCAATGGCAGCACCATTGGTTTTAATGTTACTAGCACAGAGCAGGGCGATGCATGGCATGCAGCTGGTTTAGCTAATGGCGGCACTGCTTGTGAAGACGCTCCAGGCGTTCGCGCTGGCGGCGGCATGGGTGATATGTACTTGGCTTATCTGCGTGATCCCGCCGGCAATAAAATCTGTGCTCTGATGCGTATGTAATTTGTAACCCATTTAATTTGTAACCCATTTAATTTGTAGCAATGCTGAAAATCGGTGCGCTGTATCTTTTAGGCTTTATTAGAAAGCTGTATTAAAAGGCTTTTAACGCTTTTTAACTGAAGGCTAAATAACAAGAGTCTTTGATTGCCTGTTAGGTATTTCGCGCACCAATTTTGGCACTAAAAATCCTGGCAGCAAGCACTGCAACTCGCCATAAATCTGCTTGGCGACACTGTCATCTAGATCAAAATGCTGGGCTCCGGCAACCGGATCGCAGAGATGCAGATAGTAGGGCGACACACCGCAATCAAATAACCGTTCACTCAATTCGGCTAACGCCATCGCATTGTCATTAATTTCTCGCAATAGCACCGACTGGTTTAGCACTTGCATACCAGCGTCAGTTAATTTTTGAATCGCACTGGCAACCTCGGCATCAATTTCATTGGCGTGATTAATATGCAGCACCACAATGGGTTTGAGTCTGGTGGCTGTGGCCCAATTTAAAAAGCTCTGATCTATACGCGCCGGAATCACTACCGGTAATCTGGTATGAATGCGCAGCCGTTTGATATGGCTTATCTCGGCAATTTCTGTGGTTAGCCATGCGAGAAAGTTGTCATTAGCGGCCAGTGGATCGCCGCCGCTATAAATCACTTCATTAATACTTTTATCCTGGCGAATATAGTCCAGCGCAGTTTGCCACTGCTGCTTGCTCTGACGATTTTCATCGTAGGGAAAGTGACGGCGGAAACAGTAGCGACAGTTGATCGCACAGGCTGGGCTAATAACCAGCAGCAGTCGATTGGCGTATTTATGTACAATGCCCGCAATAGGGTTGTGCTTGCTCTCTTCGAGTGGGTCCTTGTTGTAGTCTGGACTCTGCTGCATTTCGTCGGTGACGGGTAGTACTTGAAGTAGCAGTGGGTCTCTGGGGTTTCCCGATTGCATACGATCGATAAAGGGTCGCGGCACTTTGAGGGAAAATGCCGAAGCTGCCTGCTGGCTAGTGGAGAGTTGTTCTGGGGCTAGGTCTAAACAGCTCAGCAGTTCATCTATAGATGTAACCGCTTGGCTCAGTTGCACTTTCCAGTCAGGGCTGATGCTGATCGGCTGTGCCGGGCTGAGGTTGCTTGTTGTTGTCGGCATGGCGAGTGATGGGTCCTTGGGCTTCAGCTATTTGTGGCGTCTGGTGACGTCTCTAAGCCAGAATAAAGACTGCGAGTTTACGCGATTGGCGCGTGGCTACATAGTGAGTTTCCAGTAAAGGTGTTGATGTGTCTTTAGAAGAAGAATTTATGGGTCGTGCTCTGGCCCTCGCCGAACAGGCTGCGGCAGTGGGAGAAGTGCCGGTTGGTGCTCTGGTAGTCAAAGATGGTCAGGTGATTGGAGAGGGTTATAACCAGCCGATCACCAGCTGCGACCCCACCGGCCATGCTGAAATTATTGCTCTGCGCAACGCGGCAACAGCCCTGGGCAACTATCGCCTCAGTGGCTGCGATCTCTATGTGACTATTGAACCCTGCACCATGTGTGTAGGCGCTATGGTCCACGCCCGTATCGGGCGAATTATCTTTGGTGCTAAAGAACCTCGCGCTGGCGCCTTAGAAAGTCAGCTGCGACTGATGGATGAGTCTCACTATAATCATTCTATCGACTGGCAGGGCGGTGTTCTGGCGGAGGAGTGTGGGGCGATTATGAGCGGTTTCTTTCGCGCCAAGCGCGCTGCGGAAAAAGCCCTAAAGTCCTAACGTTTTATGGTCTTAAGGCCCTAGAGTGATGAGGGCGCGGAGTCTTCCCATTCGCTGTTTGGCTGGAGCTCTTCGACACTTTGCAGTTCTGGCTGCTGCGAGAGTTCGTGTAATTCTAGGTAGCGTCTGTAGTAGCGAATATTGTCCACGTAGATCACCGGTTCACTACCTCGAGCATAGCCATACTTGAGTGATTGGTAGTACTGCTTGTTGCTAAGTTTGGGTAAGTGTTGTCGCACATGCTCCCACTGATCTGGATCCTGTCCATTGCGTTGAGTAAGAATGCGCGCATCTTCCAAGTGCCCAAAGCCGATATTGTAAGCCGCTAGTGCCAGCAGTGTGCGGTCTGGTTCGCCGATGCGATCCGGTAGGCGCGCCCTGAGTTTAGACAGGTAAGCAGCACCGCCAGTCAGACTCTGCTGTGGGTCGAGACGATTTTTAATTTTCATCTCTCGGGCGGTATTTAGAGTCAGCATCATCAAGCCGCGCACGCCAGTGGGCGAGCGTGCTCTCGGGTTCCAGTGCGATTCTTGGTAGGCCACGGCGGCCAATAAATGCCACTCAAAACCAAACTGCTCTGCAGCAACCCTAAACAGCGGCTCATAATTCGGAAGCCTACTGTTGACCAACTGACCAAAGCGCTGAGAGCCAGCGACAGAAAAGTTGTCCGCCTGTTCGAGAAGGTCATTTTTCAATGCTGCCAATTCGCCGCTGGCACTGTAGTCACTGAGAAAGCGATTGGCGGCGGCCAGCAATGTGCCATCGCCGTGGCGGGGAAAGGCCCAGGCCACTGGCTGGGGGTCAGAAATGTCGATAGCACGACGCACTTGGGGATAGATATGTCGGCTCACCAAATAGGCCAGTGAGTCGACCACCGTGTAGTCGATTTCGCGGTCGTGAATCATGCGCAGCATCTCGCTCATTTCACTACTGCTATCTTCGCGCCACTGTAGCTGCGGATATTTTTCAGTCCAATACTTAAGCTGTTCGCTGTGAGATGAGCTCTTGAGTACCACCAGGTCACCGTCGATGTCGCCAAGGGAGCGGGGTCGAGCAGAGCCGCGCCGGTAGATCAGATGTTGGGTAACCTGCATGTAGGGGGTGGTAAATTGCAGTAGCTTGCTGCGGTTTTCGCTGACAGTAATATTAGCCGCTGCAAAATTGCCTTCAGGACCGCCGACTGAGAGTAGCAAGGCATTTAAATTGGGTTTTGATTGCACCACCAGTTCGACGCCGAGGCTGTCGGCAAAGGCTTTGGCGAGCAGATACTCAAGGCCGTTCTTACCTCTGCCGTCTTCATAGTAAGTTGTGGGCCCGGCGACCGTAAGCATGTGCAATGTACCGCTGAGCTGCACCTGTTGCAGGTCGCTGATGCGCGCGCTGCTGCTAAAGTAGAGGGCAAATAAGAGCCCGATAAACGCCAAAATGATGCGCTTGCCAGTGCGTCTTGCGCTGACAGGAAATCGGGTGACAAATTTTGTTATGGGTCCGAGCAAAGTGCTCTCCAAAAGATCTCTAATCTGTTGCTCTGTATGGCCGCTCTCGATTGCAGATGGGGCATCCTAGGAAATAATGACTGCAAAATGCCTGTCGCTGAAAGAATTGTACAGGCTTTACTCAATTCTATCTGCCTACCGACAGATTTTTCAGCTAGAATACGGCGTTTTCTAATTCGAAAGTTTTGCGAGCACTGCCTCTATGATGATCCTCACCGGCGCACCTTCTCTGTCTGCGTTTAGACGTAAAAAACTTCTTTCAACTCTGCAGCAAATTGAGCCCTCTACGGTTTCAGTTTACGCTGAATATGTGCATTTTGCCGAGCTGACTCAGCCGCTCTCCGAGAGCGGGGTGGAGACTCTAAAGGCGCTGCTGACCTATGGCCCACGAGAGGAAAAGACGTCCACCAAAGGACAGTTGATTTTAACGGTACCAAGACCCGGAACTATTTCCCCCTGGTCGAGCAAAGCCACTGATATAGCCCATAATTGCGGTCTGGATCAGGTTGTCAGGGTAGAGCGAGGCACTGCTTATTATGTGCAGGGCGAAGAGCATTTCACTGAGCAGCAGCTGGCCGATTTAGGTGCCGAGCTCCATGACCGCATGGTTGAGACAGTACTGGATGATCTGCACCAGGCGGAAGTGTTATTTAGTCATCATGAGCCAGCGCCAGTCGCGGCGGTGGATACACTGGGCGGTGGTATTGCCGCTTTGCAACAAGCCAATATCGAACTGGGCCTGGCACTGGCCGAAGACGAGATAGAGTATCTTGTCGAGAGCTTTAAGGGTCTTGAGCGCAATCCCACCGATGTCGAATTGATGATGTTTGCCCAGGCCAATTCAGAGCACTGTCGTCACAAAATATTTAATGCCAGCTGGACCCTCGATGGTGAAGACCAAGAGCACTCGCTGTTTGGCATGATTCGCAACACCTATAAGGTCAATGGCGAGAATGTTCTCTCTGCCTACTCGGATAATGCTGCTGTAGTAGTAGGCACTGAGGGTGGTCGTTTCTACCCGGATCCGGCGACCAAGCTCTATGGCTACAGCCAGGAGCCCGTGCACCTGTTAATGAAAGTGGAAACCCACAACCACCCAACGGCTATCTCTCCCTACGCTGGTGCCGGCACCGGTTCCGGTGGCGAGATTCGCGACGAGGGCGCAGTGGGCCGCGGCTCTAAGCCCAAGGTCGGGCTGGTAGGTTTTAGTGTTTCCAATCTCAATATCCCCAACTACAAACAGTCTTGGGAAGAAGAGTACGGCAAGCCGGAACGTATAGTCTCGGCACTGGATATTATGCTCGAAGGTCCAATCGGTGGCGCCGCCTTTAACAATGAGTTCGGTCGCCCCAATATCTGCGGCTACATGCGCAGCTTTGAAGTGGACTTTGACGGTCAGCGTCGCGGCTATCACAAGCCGATTATGATCGCCGGCGGTTACGGCAATATTCGCGCCGACCATGTAGATAAACCTGAATTTAAACCCGGCGCACAGTTGATCGTGCTCGGTGGCCCAGCCATGTTGATTGGTCTCGGGGGTGGTGCTGCCTCGTCTATGGCGACTGGCTCCAGCTCAGCGGACCTCGACTTTGCCTCAGTGCAGCGCATGAACCCAGAAGTGGAGCGTCGCTGTCAGGAAGTGATCGATCAGTGCTGGCAGCAGGGTGACAATAACCCGATTGCCTTTATTCACGATGTAGGCGCCGGCGGTCTCTCCAATGCTCTGCCCGAACTGGTAAAAGATGGCGGCACTGGCGGCCATTTCCAGTTGCGCAAAGTCCCCAACGACGAACCCGGTATGGCGCCGGTCGCTATCTGGTGCAACGAAGCCCAAGAGCGCTACGTGCTGGCCATCGAACCCCGTGACCTGACGCGCTTCTTAGAAATCTGTCACCGCGAGCGCTGCCCAGTAGCTGTAGTGGGCGAAGCGATTGAAGATAAGACTATTACCGTCAGCGACAGCTACTTTAAAAACGATCCCGTGGATCTGCCCATGTCGGTACTTTTTGGCAAGGCGCCAAAGATGCACCGCGTTGCCGAACGTGACCAGGCCGAAGGCAAGCCCTTCGTGACTGATAATCTGAATATTGAAGACGCTGTCTTCCAAGTGCTGCGGCATCCCACAGTGGCGAGCAAAAACTACTTAATCACCATTGGCGATCGCACCGTTGGCGGCATGGTCGCTCGCGATCAAATGGTCGGCCCCTGGCAGATTCCCGTGGCTGACTGCGCTGTGACTACAGTGACCTATGACAGCACTGCCGGTGAAGCCATGGCCATGGGCGAGCGCACACCGCTGGCACTGATTAATGCGCCAGCCTCAGGTCGTATGGCCATTGGCGAAGCGATTACCAATATTGCCGCTGCCCGTATTGGCCAGATGCAAGATATCAAACTCTCAGCCAACTGGATGAGCGCCGCCGGTCACCCCGGCGAAGATGAAAAACTCTATCGCGCAGTGCAGGCGGTGGGCATGGAACTCTGCCCGGCTCTGGGTATTACTATTCCGGTGGGCAAGGACAGTATGTCCATGCGCACCACCTGGACTGATGGCGATGAAGACAAGGCGGTAACCTCGCCCATGTCGTTGATTATTACAGCCTTCTCACCGGTTCTCGATGTGCGTAAAACTGTCACCCCACAGCTGCGTACCGACGCGGGTGAAACCCAGCTGTTGCTACTTGATTTGGGTGCTGGTGCCAAGCGCATGGGCGGTTCAATTCTCGCTCAGGTGAATCAGCAGATGGGTGATACAGCGCCAGATTTAGATAATCCTGCGCTGCTAAAAAACTTCTTTGATGCCATGCAGGTTTCTCTTGAGCAGGGCGATATTCTCGCCTATCACGATCGCTCCGATGGCGGCCTATTGGCCACTCTGGTTGAGATGTCATTTGCCGGGCACATAGGTATCTCTGTGGACGTCTTTGGCCTAGGTGATGATCCTATCGCCGCACTGTTTAATGAGGAGCTGGGAGCCGTGATTCAGGTCTCTGCTGACCATACCAATGCTGTGGCCGAGCGCTTCAGCGATGCAGGTGTCGATGTGCATCTGCTGGGTGGTTTAAACAGTCAGCAGACCGTTGAGATCATCAATAAAAAACAGCCGTTGTTTAAGCGCCCACGGGTTGATTTACAGCGTACCTGGACCGAGACCTCCTATCGTATGGCGGCACTGCGTGACAATGCCGACTGTGCCTTGGAAGAGTTTAATCATATTGCCAGCGACGACCCAGGTCTGTCGGTGAAGCTCAGTTACGATCCCAGTGACGATATCGCCGCACCCTATATTAACTCCGGTGTCAGGCCCGCTGTGGCGATTCTGCGTGAGCAGGGCGTTAACAGTCATCTGGAAATGGCCGCAGCATTTGATCGCGCTGGGTTCGATGCAGTGGACGTGCATATGAGTGATCTGCTCGCCGGTCGTCGAGTACTGAGTGACTTTGGCGGTGTTATCGCCTGTGGCGGTTTCTCCTACGGTGATGTCTTGGGTGCCGGTGAAGGCTGGGCCAAGACAGTACTGTTTAATGAGCAAATTCGTGACCAGTTCCAGAGCTTCTTTCAGCGTTCCGACAGCTTTAGTCTCGGCGTCTGTAATGGCTGCCAGATGCTCAGCAACCTCAAGACATTAATTCCCGGTGCCGAACTCTGGCCGCGGTTTGTCAGTAATTACTCAGAGCAATTTGAAGCGCGTTTCTCGCTAGTTCGAGTTGAAGAGTCGCCGTCTATATTCTTGCAGGGTATGGCAGGATCTCATATGCCGATTGCTATTTCCCACGGCGAAGGTCGCGCGGAATTTTCTTCACAGAAGGCGATGGATCGATTGCTCTCAAGCAATCAAGTGGCCATGCGTTTCCTCAATAATCATGGCGAGGTCGCATCCACTTACCCGGCCAACCCCAATGGTTCGCCAGAGGGTATCACTGGAGTTTCCAGTAGCGACGGTCGCGCCACATTGATGATGCCGCACCCGGAGCGAGTTTATCGCACAGTGCAAAATTCTTGGCACCCAGATGACTGGGGCGAAGACGGCGCTTGGATGAGGATCTTCAGGAACGCGCGGAAATTTGTCGATTAAAGGTGCGAGTTGGTTAAAGTATTAGACCTAACCAATTCGACCAAGCCGATTAGACCAAACCAATTAGCCCAAACCAATTAGCCCGGAGGCTGTGCCATGTCAAAGCTACCCAATGAAGCAGAGTTGTTTAAGAAGGCACTTCAGGTTGGTGCTGTGTATGCCAAAAAGCGTGCCTATGGCGAGATAGAAGAGACTGACTCGGTAAAGCTCAAAGTTGAGTTTATCTATAAGGTGCTGGTTGAGGACAAGCTGATTCAGCCCTTGGCGAGAGAGAATGTTAGCGATCCCAATATGCGCCACAAGCTGGCCCTGTGGTTGTCTCGTCAGTTGCCACCGGGGCATGCTCTGTTAAAAGAATGATTCCAGGGGGCTGTTTATCGTCATCGTAGCAGAGCCTCCTTAACTTGTGATCCCGGCAGAGCCCTTAATCTATCATCCCGACAGGGAGTAGCGACGAGGGATCTCTTGGTTGAGCGCAGGCAAAGCCATGCAGACCCTTTGCGATCGGTCCCATAAGCTTGTTATTTTCAGCGTTCGCGCAACTCGCTATCGCTCAAACAGGGCGCTCTCTCAATCTGAAAAGAACAAGCTTATAAGCGGGCCCTGATTGATCGCAAAGGGTCTGCATGACTTCGCTGGGAGATTGAGGGGGCTGATGGTAAATCTCTCGACTACGCTCGAGATGATAAAGTTCTATTGCGCTCGGGATACCAACCAATAAACACCTATAACACCACAATAGCTGTGCTATCATCCCGCCCGAGTTGACCAGGCAGTCGCTGTGTTGATTTCTCTAATGTTCGCTTGCGTTCATAAGGGTGCAACGCGGAGGAAAGTCCGGGCTCCACAGGGTAGAGTGCCAGGTAACACCTGGGAGGCGAAAGCCTACGGCCAGTGCAGCAGAGAGAAGACCGCCGATGGTTCGTTCGCGAACACAGGTAAGGGTGAAAGGGTGCGGTAAGAGCGCACCGCGCTACTGGTAACAGTAGTGGCAAGGTAAACCCCACTCGGAGCAAGACCAAATAGGTTTCCATATGGCGCGTCCCGCGTTGGGAACGGGTAGGTTGCTTGAGGCAAACGGCGACGTTTGTCCCAGATGAATGACTGTCCACGACAGAACCCGGCTTATCGGTCAACTCACCTAATTTACATAGCCAATCCAATCGGATTGGCTATTCTATTTAGATATATAAAAGTCTAAAAACAGTAAAAACTATTCTTAAAACCTCGCAAAGCTAGAAGTTACATTAACTTCTAGCTTTAGCCATATGTTTTATATTGTGAAATATTTTAGCCCTTCTGCCCTGCCCATCACAAACGGGTGATATTGCCGGAACTTACTGATTTTATTCACTTTTTCACCCCTCACTGAGCCTTGACTTTAACCCTAGCTGTGAATAATGTACACATATGGGTAAAAGTGGCAAAAAGTGGCGAATATAGGTCCCCATATCAACAAAAAGAGATAAAGGGCCTAAAGGGGTGGTAAGTGTTTAAGGGTAGCGATCCAATCAATATGGACACAAAAGGCCGGATGGCAATTCCGACCCGCTACCGTCCCCTGCTCGACGAACTCTGCGCTGGTGATCTGGTTATCACCATCGACATGAAGTCTACCTGTCTTATGTTGTCACCGCTGCCTGAATGGAAAAAATTCGAAGAAAAAGTCGCCGCCTTGCCTGCTCTCGATGAGCTCGCCGAGATGTTGAGTCGTTTTGTTGTTGGCCAAGCTAAAGATCTTCAGGTCGATGGCAGTGGTCGTATTTTGATTCCGCCCGAGTTGCGCGGCTATGCACAGTTGGAGAAAAAATTGGTATTGGTAGGTCGCAGTCAGCGCCTCGAAATCTGGTCTGAAGAGAACTGGAATGCTGAGCGTGAAAAGTCACAGGCAACTTACCGCAGCATGCTTCTCGACAGAGACAATATGTCGGATGCATTGAAGAATCTCTCTTGGTAGAGGTTCCCGCGAATGACATTGGCAAGCCGGAGCACACTAGCGTTCTTTTGCATGAGGCAATAGATGCGGTAGTTACAGATCCAGATGGTTTTTATATAGACGGTACCTTTGGCCGCGGTGGACACACAGCAGAGTTGCTTTCAAGACTTTCTGAGCACGGCAGGGTCATGGCAATTGATAAAGATCCCCAGGCCATTGCTGCGGGTCGCGAGCGTTTTGCCGACGATAGCAGGTTGACCATCGTCCATGGCTCGTTTGCCGATATGGGTGACTGGCTTGAGGGACGTGAGGTTACCGGTGTGTTACTCGACTTGGGTGTCTCCTCACCGCAGCTGGATCAGGCGGAGCGCGGGTTTAGTTTTATGCGTGATGGACCATTGGATATGCGGATGGATACCAGCTCAGGATTGTCAGCGGCAGAGTGGATTGCCACTGCATCTGAGAAGGAAATTGCTCAGGTGATCAAAGAGTTTGGCGAAGAGCGCTTTGCCAAGCGCATGGCTGCAGCTGTAGTGCGAGAGCGTGAGCTGGCCCCGATCACCAGAACTGTGCCATTGGCGAAAA
>CAJQJT010000192.1 GCA_905478725.1 uncultured Pseudomonadales bacterium | reverse complement strand
CCGGACACAGTATTCGTGTCGGGCGCTTTAACTTGAATGCCAATGGTAAAGCTCTGGCTATTAACGAAGCTGAGGGACTGGTTAAAACCGTCTTCGATGAAAATTCAGGTGAACTGCTCGGCGCTCATATGATTGGCCCAGAAGTCACAGAGCAGATTCAGGGCTTTGGTATAGCCCAGCAACTTGAAGCCACTGAGCATGAATTGGCCCAGAGTATTTTTGCCCACCCTACAGTTTCGGAAAGCATGCATGAGTCTGTCCTGGACAGTCTTGGCATAGCTATACACCAATAGCTATGCACCAATAGCGCTCCATAAACAGCGATCCACCAATAGAGTTTATTTATGCCTAATCAAGTACCAATCCACGAAGGCCTCTTTACCTGGCCCTCCGCCAAGCCTCAGCTACTGGGCAGCCGCTGCGTCGATTGCGCAGAAACCGCTTTCCCAGCACAGCCAGACTGCCGCAACTGTGGCTCCCGCGAAACCAAGATTGTTGAACTGGGTGATCGCGGCACATTGTGGACCTGGACTATTCAGACCTTTATGCCCAAAGCCCCCTACAACAGCGACGAGACGGCAGAGACCTTTCAGCCCTACGGCGTTGGCTATGTAGAAATGCCCGGCGGCGTCCGCGTCGAGTCGCGCCTGCTTCCCAACAAGCCAGAAGATTTGCAGATTGGTATGCCCATGCAGCTGGATATTATTCCCTTTCGCACTGCTGACAATGGCGACCAAATAATGACTTTTCGTTTTAGCCCAGTGAAGGAGGCCTAGATCATGGATGTAGCAATTATAGGTATAGGACTTCATCGCTTCGGTCGCTCACCGGACCTCTCAGGTATGCAGCAGGGCGCCTCCGCCGTGCGCAACGCCCTCGCCGACGCCGGACTCTCCTGGAAAGATATGCAGTTTGCCTACGGTGGCAGCCAAGATGCTGGCAACGCCGACGCACTGGTCAACGAACTGGGCCTTACCGGCCTGCAATTTACCAATATCTGGAATGGCTGCGCCACTGGTGGCAGTTCACTGCACGCCGCTTACAGCGCGATTAAATCCGGCGAATACGATGTCGGTGTAGTAGTCGGTTTCGACAAACATCCCCGCGGTGCCTTTAACCCGAAACCCGCAGACTGGGGAATCGACGAATGGTATGGCGAAACCGGCATGATGCTCACCACCCAGTTTTTTGCCCTTAAAACCCAGCGCTATATGCACGAACACGGCATCACTGAAGAATCCCTTATTCGGGTATCGGAAAAAGCCTTTAAAAATGGCTCACTGACACCCACAGCCTGGCGTCAGCAAGCACTGAGCTACGACGAGATCGCCAACTCAGCGATGATCAGCGACCCGCTGCGCAAATATATGTTCTGCAGCCCAGCCGAAGGTGGCGCGGCACTGATTATCTGCAATGCCGATAAAGCGCACCTCTATAGCAGCAAGCCATTATTCCTAAAAACTGCCGCAGTGCGCACGCGTCATTACGGCAGCTTCGAAGTATTTGCTCCGTCCCAAGCCATGACAGTTGCTGACGCCTCAACCGTCACTGCCTCCAAAGCCGCCTTTGAACAGGCTGGCATAGGCCCTGAAGATATAGACGTAATGCAGTTGCAAGACACCGACAGCGGCACCGAAATTATCCACATGGCCGAGAACGGATTTTGCGAACACGGCGAACAGGAAAAACTTTTGCGCGATGGCGCCACGGGTATTAATGGCTCCATGCCAATCAATACCGACGGCGGCTGTCTCGCCAATGGCGAACCCGTAGGCGCATCAGGTCTGCGCCAAGTTTATGAAATCTGCGTGCAGTTGCGCGGCGAAGGTGGCGCGCGACAGGTGCCGAATAATCCCAAGGTCGGCTACACCCATGTCTACGGTGCCCCCGGCCTCAGTGGCGTTAATATCATTAGCAAATAATTAAAATAAAAAGCAGGAGAGACTCTATGTCCGAATTAATCAAAGTAAAGCAGCAGGGTGAAGAGCGCTGTGAAGGTGTGAGCTACCAAGACCTACTCAATGAAGAAACCATTGAAGTCCCGGCCTACCTGCGCGAAGACAACAACCCCTATATGGGCAATGACGATATCAGCGTCGACCGCTGGATCTCGCGGGACTTTCACGACAAAGAAAAAGAAAAACTCTGGCCCAAAGTCTGGCAGATGACCTGTCGCGAAGAAGACATTCCAGAAATTGGCGACCACCATGTTTACGAGATCGTCGACCAGTCGATTATTGTCACCCGCACCGGTGAAAATGAATTTAAAGGCTTTATCAATTCCTGCCTGCACCGCGGCCGCATCCTCCGCGACTGCGACGGCCATGCCGACGAATTTGTCTGCCCCTTCCACGGCGCAACCTGGGATATAAATGGCAATTTTAAAGGCATCCCCTGCAAGTGGGACTTTAGCCATCTAGACGAAAAAGATATGAGTCTGCCACAGGTCAAAGTAGGCACCTGGGGTGGCTTTATCTTTATTAACTTCGATGAGAACTGCATTCCACTGGATGACTATCTCAGCCCACTGCCAGAGCATTTCTCCCGCTTCCCACTGCACGACTATTACAAAGGCGCTCACGTTCAGCGCGTCGTTCAGTGCAACTGGAAAGTCGGTGCCGAAGCCTTTATGGAATCATTCCACACATTGGAAACCCATAGCGAAATTCTCACCTTTACCGGCGATGCCAACTCCCAGTACGACACCTTCGGCGACCATGTCAGCCGCTCTGTCACACCAATGGGTATTCCCAGCCCGCATCGCCCAGACGTCACTGAAGCGGAAACTATGCGCGACATTCTCGAGCTCTCCGGACGCATGGCCACCGACAGTGCCGAAGGTCACGAGATGCCCGAAGGAATCACCGCACGCACCTATGTGGCCGAGACCAACCGCGAAA
>CAJQJT010000191.1 GCA_905478725.1 uncultured Pseudomonadales bacterium | reverse complement strand
GCCCCACTGGATAATCAGGCGCTGCTGCCAACTCTCTCTAGAATCGACAAACAGGCCCAACGAGCAGGCGAGATTATCCGTAATATTCGCACTCTGGTGAGCAAACAAAATCCCTATCACCAACTCACTGATATCAATACCCTAATCCAAAATACTATCGAACTGGCTCAGGTAGATGTTGAGTGTCGAGCGATCCGCTTTGAATGTGACTGCTGCGAAGAACTGCCAACAATGGAAATTGTTCTCGGCCAAATTCAACAGGTCATCTTGAATTTAATCCGCAATGCCTGCGACGCCATGATCAATACATCGGCAGAAGAAAAATGCATCACTATCGTAAGCGAGAATCGTCCAACCGGTTTTGTCACCATAAGAGTGCGTGATCGAGGTGTCGGCATCAACCTCGATCACAGCGACAAGCTTTTCCGGGCCTTTTTCTCCACCAAGAGCTACGGTATGGGCATGGGGCTGGCAATCAGTCACTCAATCGTTAGCAACCATGGTGGTGAAATGAAAGTTAATCACCAATATAAGGACGGCGCAGAAATTATTTTCACCCTACCGATTATGCCGGTCCTCAAAGGACAGCCCGATGAACGCTAACCAAACTGTTTACATAGTCGATGACGATTCTGAAGTTGCCGATTCTATGTCCATGCTCTTGGAGTCCACCGGCTTGCGCACACAACAGTATCATTCCGCTGAAGAGTTTCTAAAGAACCCTATAAATCTGCTTATGGGTTGCCTGATATTGGATGTACGGATGCCGGATATGAATGGGCTGGACTTACATCAGGAGATTAAGCGCAGAAACGCTAACTTGCCGGTGGTATTTGTTACTGGCCATGGTGATGTACCAATGGCAGTGCAGGCTATGAAAAATGGCGCCCTGGAATTTTTACAAAAACCGTTTCGTGATCAGGAGTTTATTGACTGTGTTAACCGTGCCCTCAAGGCCAATAATGAAGCGCTAAACGGCCTCAACAGACGGCGTTCGATACAGGCGCGTATCGATAGCCTGACCAAACGTGAATATGAAATTATGGGTCTTATTGCAGCGGGCAACATCACCAAAGTGATGGCGGCAAAGCTCAATATCAGCCCACGGACAGTGGAGATTCATCGAGCGCGCACCATGGAAAAAATGCAGGCCAAAACTCTGGCACAATTAGTCCAGATGATTGTTGAAGCGGATCATCAGGAGACTGTTGGATAGACAGAGCCTAACAGTGGAGGCTCTATCACAGTCTTTACAGCCCCAGCCTACACCCCTAACGTACATTCCCACCCTAAGATCAGTATTAACCCGCTGCGGTCAATACCATGGGCTTCTCGACGCGACGATCCACATAGCCACCGGCAATAACGTAGTGCAGACCATCCATATCCATCAACCGCACACGATGACGATTTGCGACAATCAATCCCTGTTCTTCAAGGCGCTTAAATAGCCGACTGACGGTCTCAACAGCTAGACCCAGGTAGTTGGCAATATCATAGCGCGCCATACTCAACCGAAATTCGTGGGCAGATTCGCCGCGATCATGCATACGTTGAGAGATATCCAATAAGAAATGGGCTAGGCGCTGCTCGGCTTTCATTTTACCCAGCACCATCATCAGGTGTCTCTCGCGAAACATCATGCAACTCACCGCACAAAGCAGGCGGTTGTAGACTTTTTGATTGGTCTTTAGGGAGGAATCCTTGAAAAAATCAAAGGCGAGACTGCAGACACTTGAGGTTTCCAGAGCCTCGACTTCACAGGTATATTTTCGTGAATCAATGCCGTCAATACCGAGAATATCGGTAGAAAAATGAAAGCCTGTCACCTGTCTTTCACCGGACTCATCAACAATACAGGATTTAAAACACCCTGAGCGAATCAGATAGAGCGATTGGAACCTATCGCCCTGTAGAAATAAACGCTGGCCCTTCATCATCGGTTTTTCATGGGTAATAAGACTGGATAGTTCACTATTTTCGTTCGTGTTTAATGTGCTGATAAGACAGCTCTTTCTCGCCAGACAATGATTACAGGTAATCTGTTTAGCGCCGTTTAATTTGGCCACTGCCGTTGCTGATTCCATTTCTTACTCTCCTTGTAACTCGCTAATGTTAATCCGCTAAATAGTCTCAACGACTTCTAATTGATACCCTTCACCAATATGAAAACACTTTTTCTCGCCATGGCTATACAGATACCACTGACCTCAAAACCTTGCCCGGGGTCATTGGTTATCAAAGTTGAGCCGCCCAAATAGATTGTCAGGTATTATTTGGAATGCCCCTGCCCGCCCACATGAACCCCGCATGCTGATCCTCAGTCCAGATAGCCAAGGCATTCATGTCGGGATACAACAGTCCTGCGCTATCAGGGCGCTTTATCAATGATTTTTAAGAACATTCCCGAGCGCAGACTCTCAGGACAGCGGTCCATACCTAGACCCGCCATACCTATATTGCTCACCGGGCACATAGGGATTTGTTTATCCGCAAAATAGATCTCAGCCAAACACTGGCAGTCGAGTTGTTCATAATTGAGAGGTAGAGCATAACAAAGGGTTTCAAGCAGACAATAAGGGGGTTTGCGTAATTTGTTGCGGTAACTACGTATCCTACAAAAAGCAAGGATTTAGATGGTAAGCAGAATAGGTTTGTTGCTTATGGTCAAAAATATAAGTACAAGTTCTTAGATTACTACCATCAATCTCGTGGCAACATTTTACTTCCTCACAGGGATTCAAGAGCAGCTAAAAACCTGGTTAGTCATCTTTATGATCTCGCCCCAAAGGCAAGCAGTCCATCGGCGACCCGCCAGCCCATAAAAAAGAGTTCTGATATAGTCGCGGCCTTAGTTGCAAGCGATTGCGCAGTGATTGAGAAAATAGTGGGGTTGCTGTCGACGTTGGATATTCAAATTATTTTTTATAGCAGTGGCCAGAGCTTGGCAAAAAGTCATCAGTTACACCAGTCTCACGGTCTGATTATTGAAACCAAGCTCGACGATATGCTCGGTGCTTCATTATTTAAACAACTACTCTCTGCCAATCAAGGCGTACCGCCGACGATTTTTATTACTGTACGTCCCGGATCAACTAAAGAAGCCGTTGAGGCAAGGACTCTTGGAGCAGTTGATTATATTGAGCAGCCATTTTTTGCCCGGCAATTGATTAGGTCGATCGAATTAGCCCTGGCAGCCTAATCTGCTCTAATCCCCATCCGCCTAGCACCCTATAATCTGGTCCTTTTTAATCTAAAACTGGCAGTACCTAAGTAGCCTGAGTAGTAAAATAACGCCGAGCCAGCGCGATCTTTTGGCTGGCATTATCAGAGCCATCAGCGAAAGAAGAGCCATCAGCTAATGCAGAGCCTTCAGCGAAAGAGGAGCCTTCAGCGAAAGAGGAGCCATCAGCTAATGCAGAGCCTTCAGCGAAAGAAGAGCCTTCAGCGAAAGAAGAGCCATCAGCAAGACTAGAGTCAGTGGCGATCTTGGCAGCTATCAGTAAACGATGTTCTAGTCCCGCCTGATTGGCAACCTGAATTGCCAGCCCCGGTCGCGCATTAAGTTCTAGCAACATGGGTCCGCGCAAGCGATCGAGAACTATGTCTACACCCAGATAATCGAGGCCCGCCATGCCGGCGCATCCAGAGGCCAATTCCAGTAATTGCTGCCAGTGCGGAATGGTTAAGGTATCAAAATTGATATGAGTATCCGGGTGCTGACTGACGATGCGATTATGTTGCACCGCACAGATACTCTTCCCTGTGCCTATATCAATGCCAACCCCGACAGCTCCCTGATGTAAATTGGCCTTGCCATCGGAACTGTGGGTGGCACAGCGCATCATTGCCATCACTGGTACGCCGCGAAAGACAATCACACGGATATCAGGTACACCTTCGTAGCTGTAATCTTTGAGAATAGGGTCAAAGTCTATTAGTGCTTCAATCATGGCACTGTCGTTGCGGCCACCGAGACTATGTAGCCCAGCGAGAATATTGGAGCTGTGGCGACGCACCTCACGCTCATCGATCAGCACACCACTGGACTTGATAAACTTATCGCCATCGCGCCCAACAATCACCAAAATACCTTTGCCACCGCTGCCCTGACTGGGCTTGATAACGAAAGCCTCGCGATCCTGAAGCAGCTCACTGAGACTCCTGATCTGAAACTGGTAATCCACTGTGCCAATAAGCTCCGGCACCGGAATTCCGCGGGCAATAGCAGCACTTTTGGTTTTCAGCTTGTTATCTGCCAGGCCATAGTTTTTACGCTGATTGTAGCGACCGATAAAACCAATATTACGGTTGTTCATCCCGAGAATACCCAGTTCGCGCAATTTTAATGGCGACACCAGCAGGCTCATGCTATTCCTTGTTCGCTAGGTCGCGAAAGCGATAGAGTTCGGATAAACGATAGCCAGTATATTTCCCCAGCAAGAGAATCACCCCTAAAAGACTCAGGCTCAACTCCGGAAAGTTAAAGGTCAGGTGCTCAACTAGGTTGTTAGACATGGCCAGATAAGCCAGCACAGCTACCAGTAGGCTGCCACTGCCTTGGATCAATACTTCATGGCCACCCTCTTCTTCCCAGAGAATCGACATTCGCTCAATGGTCCAGGCAACAATCACGGTAGGGAAAAACGTTACCGTTAGTATTTGATCAAGGCCGAGTTTATAACTGGCGACAGCCAGGGCCGCCATGAGCAAAATGACGACAATTATCACGGTCGCCACCCTCGCCACCAAGAGTAAATTGAGACGACTAAGATAAGAGCGAATCCATAGACCGCTGCCGATCAAGCCGAGAAAAATAATTAAACCGACCAATAAGGTAGTTTGGATAAAGGCCAGAGCAATCAATATGGGCATAAAGGTGCCTGAGGTTTTCACCCCAACCAAGAGCCGCATGATGACGACCACTAGAGCCGCAACCGGAATCAGTAATAGGCCTTTAAAGATGCCCTGCTGCTCTACTGGCAGGGTGTAGATAGAAAAGTCTAACAGCGCAAATTCCTCGGCGCGCTGCTCCATTCCCAACACAGCTTTAGCCGGTAAACTATTGCTTACCAGAGCAAACTCAAGACTGGAGTTGCGGCCACCACTGAGGTTTAAAATGGCGCCATCACCGCGCTGCCAAATAAAGAAATTATCCGGCAGCCCCAGCCGAGCAGTTGTGGGATTGGCAATAATCCATTTTTCACCGCTGTGCACCTCAATCAACGAGCTGAGGGTCTGACGACGCCGGCCATCTTCCAGTTCAATGCCACGCAGCTCATGGGCAGGAATGCCAGCGCTGGCGAGGCTATGTAGAATCATCGCCAGGGAATCATCGTTATAAGAGTTAAGTAAAAAAAGAATATCCTGATCCTGGGACTCGCGCAGCAGCTGCTGTAATAACAGCAGTGTAAAGCTCTCCCGGTCAGAGGACTGCTGTTGAATTCGCTGCACCACCCTATCCATCGCCGCCTGTTGATCCGCTTCTAAAAGCGGCTTGACTGGCACCCCCGGCTCCAATGGGGGCAACTGCCGGTCGGCACGGGCACGGTAGACCTGCATTTTATAATAGAGAGTGGTGGGATGACCTAATGATTGCCGGGTCCAGCGCGCAGTGCTGACTGTTGCTGGCTCTTCGATAATCGAAAAACCAAAACCAGAGGAGACAAAATGTTCGTCCAAAATAGTCCAGCCCGCCAGGGATGTAGGCAGACGCAAGGCGACATTAACGGGGCCATCGGTGGGCGTAAAACTGGTTTTTGATTCGACGGTCCAAACTTCTCGATACTCACCGGGCAGCAGAGGCAAATTAAGGTTCACAGCCTTGTACAGTGTCAAGCCAACACCCAGAGCAATCAGTAGGCCGCTAATTAGGCCAATTTGAATCCGCGAATTAATCACTGCTTATATCCGGCCGCACTATCACGGTGTGATGCCGACTGACATCCACAATCATGTTATCCATCAAAAAATTACGTCCAATCAAAAGTGGGTACTCAAAGTCGGTGCGGTCCGAGAGATTGACATCAATCTTTGAGCGAATCTCCCCCAGTATCACCCACATTCTGACGACGTAGCGCCGCTCGTCGGCCCCGCCACTCTGCTTAATGAGCACTCGGCGACGTAATCTCAACTCCTGTTGGTGAGCACTGCCGGTCGCGGCGTCGATTAAAACAAAGCGCACATAGCGCTTACCATCCTTTTCCACCAACTGAATATCTTCAGCATGGATAGAGGTGGTGTCAGCGCCTGTATCTATGCGTGATTCAATCCACAGGCCCGCAGGCTGAATCTTTGCCCACTCTACGGCTCCCACTATAGGCAGATGTAATTTCCCCGCGGTGGTCGCCTGCGGCGGCGGTTCTGGCGCCACGACTTTGGTTACTATACGTTCAATCACCTGAGGCTCTGGACAGCTCTGGGGCTCGAGAAGTGGCGGAACGGTTTCTGCTGGCGTCGGGCATTGAGCCGGCTTCGCTAATTGCGGAAGTAGTGCGCAGCTGGAGAGCAAACAACAGGCGCCTAAACAAAAAAATAACTTAGACCGGGCGTTTGATAGAGATTGCTTCAATACAGAGGCCAACGGGTAAATTTCAGCCACCATCATATTGATTCCGTCACAGCCGTATCAGTCCACACCGCAAACTCGTTGCCAGCAGGCTCGGTAAACTGAAAGCGGCGACCGCCAGGGAAAGAAAATATAGGTTTGACGATCAGTCCCCCTGCATTCTCAATATTGTCTTGAGTCGCTTCGAGATTGTCGCTGCAGAAAACCACCAGGGCGCTGCCATTGGCGGTAGTAGATACCTGATCAGCAGCGTAAAAACCGCCATCCATTCCAGCGTTGGAAAACGCCGTGTATTCGGGGCCATAGTCAGTGAAGGTCCAGCCAAAAACGGTGCTAAAAAAAGCCTTGGTCGCGGCCAGATTCCGTGACGGGAACTCAAGATAGTTTATTGTTTCATGCATGCTCATCACTCGGTCTCCACTATCCGTTGTCAGTACAGCGGTTTACAATCTACTTAAGATAGCACAGCCGGCGTCACTAGGGATCAGTGGATCACGCCAGAATCAGGCGCGACAGATTTAAGGCAGGTCGTCGACCAACTCACCTTCAACTGGCTCAAGTAAGTCTTCG
>CAJQJT010000190.1 GCA_905478725.1 uncultured Pseudomonadales bacterium | reverse complement strand
CGATCGCGGTGATGTGGTTACCATAGTTTCGGCTAAATTCGAAAAGCCCGCGCCCTTTGAGTCGGCTGTTGTCTGGTACGAAAACCATCAGATTATCAGCGCCATCAAAACCCTTGGCGCCGCGATTGTGTTTCTCTTTATCCTCTTTGGCGTAGTGCGCCCAGTAGTCAAAGCCTACTTGCCAGCGGTTGATGAAAGTCTCGCTGAAGACGCTCAGTCGAGCTCTAAAGACGGCGAACTCAATGATGAAGAAATGCGCTTGATTGAAATGGGCGACGGCGAGTCACTGGAAGATATTAAGGCCAAGTTAAAGCCGAAAAAATCCACCATATCCGCAGAGATGTTGGATACGGCAAATACCTACGACGACAAAGTTGCGCTAGTGCGCCTATTGGTTGCCGAAGATTCTGGTCGAGTGGCTAACGTATTGAAGAAAATGATTCGCCCCTTATAACGCGGCGAGGAGAATTAAAATGGCAGACCCCAAAGTAAAAGACGCAGTAGTTGTAGAGCCTGTACCCATATCCGAGGCACTGCAAACTGAACTCGACGGCATGACCACCACAGACCGAGCGGCGGTGATAATGCTATTGCTCGGTGAACAGCAAGCAGCTGATATTATTCGCTATCTCAGCCCGCGAGAAGTTCAGGCGCTGGGTTCAGCTATGGTCGGTGTTGCAGACCTCTCCCAAGAAGCGGTCAATATTGTACTCGACAACTTTGTTGTGACTATAAAGCAGCAGACCAGCTTGGGCCTGGGCACTGGCGACTATGTTGAAAAAGTCCTCAACCGAGCGCTCGGTGAAGACAAGGCGGCTACAGTGCTGGGCCGAATTATGCCCGGCTCCTCGAGCAAAGGCTTAGAAATTTTGCGCTGGATGGATGCCCGTTCAATCGGCGATATGATCGGCGAAGAGCATCCACAGGTTGTAGCTATTATTCTCTCAGTGCTGGAATATGATATTGCGGCTGATGTACTGAACTTCTTGCCCAAGGAAAATCGCGCTGAAATTATGCAGCGCGTGGCGAGTCTAGAAACAGTCCAGCCATCGGCAATGGAGGAGCTAGAAGGCATTATGCAGCAGCAGTTTAGCTCCAGCTCATCGGCCAAATCTTCAAGCTTTGGTGGTGTTGCCACCGCAGCGAAGATTATGAACTTCACTAAAGTGGATCTGGAAACCTCAATTATGAGTGGCGTATCTGGTCTCGATGAAGAGCTGGCACTGAAGATTCAGGACAGCATGTTCACCTTTGATAATCTTGGTGGCGTTGATAATCGCGCTATTCAGGTACTGATGCGCAGCGTTGAGTCGGATCTGTTGATGACTGCACTGAAAGGTGCCGATGAAGAGGTCAGAGAGAAATTCCTCGACAATATGTCCCAGCGCGCCCGGGTTATGTTCCTCGACGATATGGAAGCCAAAGGGCCGATCAGAATCACCGATGTGGAAGATGCGCAGAAGACTATTATGCGTCTTGCTCGAGTGCTCTCGGATAAAGGTGAGCTGGTGCTCGCTGGACGAGGGGATGACTTTGTCTAAATCAGACTCATCTGTCAGCTGGCGTCTCAACGAATTGATTAGTGCCGGTCGCAAAGCTAAGGCCTTTGCCGCTGCGGGCTGGAACAATGCCCCAGACCAAGCTGGCGAGGTTGACGCCGCTGATAACAGCACTGGCTTTCAGCTCTGGGCGCCAAAAGTACTTGATAGCCAAGGCGAGGTCGAAGCTGACCCCAGTGTCGAGCAAGGCATAGATGAAGCCGCCCTCGCGGAACAGGCAGCCGCCTCAGAAGTAGAGCTGGAACCTGTTGCCGAAGAGTCGCCACCGGCGGCACCCTCATTTGATCAGCAAGCACTAGACCAAGCTAGCAGCGACAGTTTCGATAAGGGTTATCAGCAAGCCATGGAGGAAGCCGAAGGCAAATGGGCCAGTGCCCGAGATGAGTTTATCGCCTTCACGGAATCCCTGCGTAGCGCTCAAGCAAAAGATAGCGATTTTCACCAACCTCTAAAAAAGCTCGCCCTGCACCTGGCAGAGCAGTTGGTTCGTGGTGAATTGACTCAATCCACAGCCACCGTCGAGCGATTAATCGACGCAGCTATTAAAGATATTGAGCAGCAGGGTGAAGGTCCTATAGTGGTGAATCTAAGCGCTGCAGATCACCGGCAATTTAGCGCCCATCTCAGCAGCGATCTAGAGCACCTAAGTCTGCGTGTAGACCCGACTTTGACTCAAGGTAGTGTCAGAATAACCATGGATGACAGCGCCGTTGAAGATTTAATCGAAACCCGCCTGTCTGCCCTGAGCGAAAAGATGCTAGGCCTACCAGAACATCATTCGGCCCCGGCATCCGCCCCTGACCGCAAAACTCGGGACCAAAATACCGCTGAGGAAGACGCCACTATCATTGAGGCTGTTGCAGAGTCGCTAGAGGATCTTGCTGAAATATCTGTTAACGAGATGACTGAACAGCCTAGCTCCGAGAAGACTAACGACCTTGACCCCAGCATTGAGGGTGAACTCCCAGATGCTTGATTTCTCTACCGCCATCGATAGTCAAATTGCCGAGCTAATGGTCCCTGAGCCCATTCTTAGTGGCAAGCTGGTGCGCGTGGTCGGTTTAACC
>CAJQJT010000189.1 GCA_905478725.1 uncultured Pseudomonadales bacterium | reverse complement strand
CCTTCCCTGGATATCACTCTAGCTCAACGACCTAGCGACGAAGCACCAGATCAGGCGGACTTTATCGCCCAAACCAATCAGCTGGGAACCGATGATCAACAGCAAATGCTGCAGCCCCGAGAGTTAGAGCAACAGCCTATCCTTGAACAGAAAAACCCAGATAGCTCCCAACAGAAAGTCCTAAGTCACAACAGTGATCAAGGCGCCGCCCAAGCCGATAAACCTGACACAGATCCCCAGCAGTCCGAGAGGGGCGCCATAGAGGCAGAACTCGACCGATTACAGCAGGCTTACAGCCAAATCCCTCAGGTGCTGCGCATGACATCGGCATCGGCCAAGTCCGCTGATGCCGCCGCCTACATGTATTATTTCGAAGAGAAAGTAGAGCAGATCGGCAATGTGAATTACCCACGAGAAGCACGCACCAAGGGTATTTTTGGTCAGGTGCAATTAATTGTCGTACTTCTTGCCGACGGTCGTATCAAACGCATTGAAGTGTCCAAAGGCTCTGGCTCGCGACTACTCGATCAGGCCGCCGTGCGCTCCGTGCAATTGGCCGCGCCATTTAACCCCTTTCCCAAAGAGCTACGCAATCGCGATGAAATTCATATTATTCGCACTTGGCAATATCAGTCTAACAACGTGCTAACCACAAACTAATCCGATTCAATGCTTGAGTTTGAGTAGCTAAAACGCCATATTGCTCACCATGACGACCTTGAAACCGAAAAAAATAAATAGCCTGAAAAATCACTTCCTGTTGGCCATGCCCGGCCTCGATGACCCGACCTTTTCTGACTCTGTGGTATATATCTGCGAGCACAGTGCCGATGGTGCTATGGGTTTGATTATCAATCAGCAGATGGATATTCCGGTTAAGGCCATATTTGATCAGCTTAAGCTGGAGTATCGGGACGAGTGCGGGCGGCCACTGCTTTTTGATGGCGGCCCAGTGCAGCGGGATCGTGGCTTTATTCTCCACGCCAACTGCGACCAGCAGTGGGAGTCGACACTAGCGATCTCCGATGAGGTTAGCCTCACCGCCTCACGGGATATTCTCACCGACATGGCTGCAGGCAAGGGGCCCAAAGAGTCACTGGTTACCCTCGGTTACTCGAGCTGGGAAGCCGGTCAGTTAGAGCGCGAACTGGGCGAAAACAGCTGGCTGACAATCCCTGCAGAAGCCGAAATTCTGTTTAAAACCGATTGTGCTAAGCGAGCCTCAGCGGCAGCCCTGAGCATTGGCTTAGATCTGCGCATGCTCTCACATCAGGCCGGCCATGCCTGAAGCCACTAAACATAAAAGACTGCTGGGTTTTGATTTTGGCCTCAAGCAGATTGGCGTTGCCAGCGGGCAAACTCTCACCTCATCAGCCACTGGACTGACGATTCTCAAAGCTGTGGACGGTATTCCGAAATGGGATCAGGTAGAGAAGCTGCTAAAGGAATGGCACCCGGATCTAGTGGTAGTGGGACTGCCCCTAAATATGGATGACAGTGAAAGTGATCTCAGCAACCGAGCGCGTAAATTTGCCCGTCGCCTGCAGGGTCGTTTTGCTGTCGAAGTGGAAATGGTCGATGAGCGGCTCACTAGCCGTGAAGCCAAAGCCATAGGTCGAGACCAGGGCACTCAGGATCTGACCAAAATTGACCATATAGCTGCATCACTTATTCTGCAGAGTTGGCTCGATACGCCGTCTATCGGCTGCGCGCCCTAAACCGCCCTCAGCACCTCTGTGCGACCCTCTACCAGCGCAATTTATCCGAAGTATCTTCCTCAATCGATAGATCATCGGCACTGGCGCCAAGCTGCTCGACGTAGTTTTCTGTCTGCATCTTAATCATCAGCCGCAGGTCATTTTTCGAATCTGCGTGGGCAATGGCGTTCTCATAACTAATCTGCTCATCCACATAGAGCTCATAGAGCGCCTGGTCAAAGGTCTGCATGCCGTGCTCCGTGGAATTGCCCATGATCTCTTTAAGCTTATGCACCTCGCCTTTGCGGATAATATCCGCCACCAGTGGTGTATTGAGCAGAATTTCAATGGCCGCGCGCCGACCCTTACCCTCCAGAGTGGGGACTAACTGCTGAGCGACAATGCCGCGCATATTCAAAGATAGATCCATCCACATTTGATCGTGACGATCTGCCGGGAAGAAATGACTGATGCGATCCAGCGCCTGGTTAGCGTTGTTAGCGTGTAAGGTCGCCAGTACCAGATGACCGGTCTCGGCAAAGGTGATGGCGTGCTGCATGGTTTCCGGAGTACGGATCTCACCGATCAAAATTACATCTGGGGCCTGACGCAGAGTGTTCTTCAAAGCCACATCAAAAGACTCAGTATCCACCCCCACTTCCCGCTGGGTAATAATGCAACCCTGATGTTCATGAACAAATTCAATCGGATCTTCAATGGAAACTATATGGCCACGGCTGTTTTTATTGCGATGGCCGATCAGAGCAGCCAGAGAGGTAGACTTGCCGGTGCCGGTGGCGCCAACAAAAATAACGATGCCACGCTTGTTCATCACCAGCTCTTTTAATATCGGCGGCAACAGCAGTGAATCCGGTGAGGGAATTTGCGTTTCTATGCGTCGCAACACCATGCCAATCTCGCCGCGCTGATAGAAGGCGCTGGCTCTAAAGCGCCCAGCGCTTTCACTGACCACAGCAAAGTTAAGTTCTTTATTTTTTTTGAATTCGATTTGCTGCTCGGCATTCATGGTGCCGAGCACGAACTCTTCGCAATCCGCCTGAGAGAGTTTGTTTTTACTCACCGGCATCACTGAGCCATTAAGCTTTAGGCAGGGTGGCAGGCCAACGGTGATAAACAAATCCGAGGCCTTTTTCTTCGCCATGTAGTTAACCAGATTTTCAAAGGTCTGGGCTGACATCGTTTTTCTCCTTAAAAACTGTCTGGCATTTTGGCTTTTTCACGAGCCATTTCGACACTGATCAAACGCTGAGCCACGAGATTCTGTAAACACTGATCGAGGGTCTGCATACCAAGAGCGCCACCGGTTTGAATCGAGGAATACATCTGCGCCACCTTGTCTTCGCGAATCAGGTTGCGGATCGCCGGGGTGCCAATCATGATTTCGTGGGCCGCCACCCGACCACCACCGATCTTCTTTAATAATGTTTGAGAGATCACTGCCTGCAGAGATTCCGAGAGCATCGAGCGAATCATCGGCTTTTCACCCCCGGGGAAAGCATCCACCACCCTATCGATAGTCTTGGCTGCCGAGGTGGTGTGCAGGGTGCCAAATACTAGATGACCGGTTTCGGCCGCAGTCAGTGCCAACCTGATAGTCTCAAGGTCACGAAGCTCACCCACCAAGATAACATCTGGATCTTCCCGCAGGGCCGAGCGCAGGGCTTCAGTAAACCCGTGGGTGTCACGATGCACTTCACGCTGGTTAACCAGACATTTTTTACTTTGGTGAACAAATTCGATGGGGTCTTCGATAGTCAAAATATGGTCGTAACGATTATCGTTAACGTAATCCACCATAGCGGCCAGAGTAGTGGACTTACCGGAACCTGTGGGGCCGGTCACCAGCACCAGTCCTCTAGGCATCAGGGCGAGTTTTTTAAAGATATCCCCCATGCCGAGCTGCTCGAGGGTCAATACATTGGAGGGAATGGTTCGAAATACCGCTGCAGCGCCGCGATTTTGGTAGAACACATTGACTCGAAATCGAGCAATTCCAGGTACATCAAAAGAGAAATCTGTTTCCAGAAACTCCTCATAGTCCCTTCTCTGCTTGTCATTCATTATTTCGTAGATCAAACTGTGGACTTGACGATGTTCCATGGGCGGCAAATTAATCCGCCGAACATCGCCATCTATTCTAATAATCGGTGGCAGTCCTGCGGAAATATGTAAATCTGAGGCGCCCTCTTTGGCGCTAAAGGCCAATAACTCCGTTATATCCATGCTTTTCTCGCTTAATCCTTGCGGCAATAAATGGTCCGTCAAACTGTCGGTCAAACTCTCAACAACCTGATAAGTATATGCCAAAGATTGAAAATAACATTGTCGATGTAAGCAAACGTATAGATCAGAGTGCAGCTGAGTGCGGGCGCGACCCCAGCGAGATACTTTTATTAGCGGTGAGCAAGACCCGCAGTGTCGAACATATTCGCCAAGCCATGGACGCAGGTCTGACGAACTTTGCCGAAAATTACCTCCAAGAAGCCCTGGATAAAATCACCGAGCTTAAAGGGGAAAATCTGTGCTGGCATTTTATTGGTCCTCTGCAATCCAACAAAACCCGTAACGCGGCTGAAAACTTCAGCTGGGTGCACAGTGTTGATCGCTTAAAGATCGCCACCCGCCTCAGTGACCAGCGCCCCGAGCAGCTCGGGCCGCTGAATATCTGTCTGCAGGTCAATATAGACAATGAGCCGAGCAAATCTGGCTTTGCCGCAGAGGGTCTGCTGCCCACTGCACTGCAAATAGCCAAACTCCCTAATTTACGACTGCGCGGACTGATGGCGATTCCCCGGGCAGAAAACAGTTTTCAAGAACAGCAGGCGGCCTTTCACAAGCTCGCCCAATTACTCGAACAGATCAATCAGTCACTGGACAATTCAGAGAAACTGGATACCCTCTCCATGGGCATGTCCGGGGATCTTGAGGCGGCAATTTCACAGGGCTCGACAATGGTTCGCGTAGGCACTGATATATTTGGCAAAAGGGAGCAAAAGTAATGAATAAGATCGCATTTATTGGCGGCGGCAATATGGCCTCGAGCATCATTGGCGGCATGTTGGCCAACGGCTTTCAGCCAGAGCAAATCTGTGTCGGCAATCGCGGCGCAGAGAAATGTCAGCGCCTTAATCAAACCTACGGCATTGCCGCAACCTCCGACAATCACGCGGCAGTGGCCGGTGCTGACATAGTGGTGATGGCGGTCAAACCTCAGGTTATGGGCTCCGTGATTACAGAGTTAGTCAGCTCAATCAAGCCCGGCACAGTAGTGGTCTCGGTGGCTGCGGGCATTCAGCTGAGCAATCTTGAAGAATGGCTCGGCGAGAGCCGCGCCATTATTCGAGTGATGCCCAACACGCCCTCAATGGTCCGCTGTGGCGCCGCGGGCCTCTTTGCCAACGAACTGGTCAGCAGCGAACAGAAGGCCTCTGTTGAAGCCATGTTCAATGCTGTAGGCATCTCTTGCTGGGTGGATGATGAAGCTAAGATCGATGCAGTGACTGCGGTATCCGGAAGCGGCCCGGCTTACTTCTTTTTGATGATGGAAGCCATGCAGAAAGTCGGTCAAGAATTGGGCCTGTCCGAACAGGTGGCCCGAGAGCTAACCATCCAAACTGCGCTAGGCGCTGCGCAGATGGCCAGCACCAGTGAGCACAACACCACGGATTTGCGCCTACAGGTGTCATCACCTGGGGGCACTACCCAAGCGGCGATTGCCAAATTCCAATCCCTGGATGTCGAAGATACCTTTCGTCAAGCCATGGAGGCAGCACGCAATCGCGCCCGAGAGATGGCCGCAGAGTTTGGAAATTAAGAGTTTGGAAATTAAGAGTTTGGAAATTAAGAGTTTGGAAATTAAGAGTTTGGGGAATGAAGATTTTGGAAAATGAAGAGCTTGGGAAATAAAGAGCCAGGAAAATAAAGAGCTTTCTAATTAGAGCGGCCTCTAGAGTCGACGTTACAACAGACAATTAACCTAAGGATTTTTTATGAACGCACTTGGCGGAACGCCGATTTACATTCTCAGCCTAGCGGTGCAGATCTGCAGCTTTCTACTGCTGATTCGACTGCTGCTACAACTGGTTCAAGCGGACTTTTACAATCCGATTTCCCAGACCATCTTTAAGCTGACGGCGCCAGTCGTAAACCCTATGAACAAACTGTTGCCCACCGTTGGAACACTCAATTTGGGAGTTCTGGCAGCCGCTATTTTGGTCAAGTGGTCGTTCTATTTGATTATGGGCCTGGCCACCGGCGTTGGGATCTTGGATATTATTAAGTACATTCCAGTGGCCGGATTTGACCTGCTCTACGCACTTATTGAAGTATATTTTTGGGGTATCTTTATTCTCGCTATATCCAGCTGGGTGGGCACAACCAGTCACCCCTCAGTCCAGCTGGTGGGACAGATTACCGAGCCCTACCTGCGCCCCTTTAAGCGCTTTATCCCGCCTATCGGCATGATGGATATCTCGCCCATGGTGGCGATTCTGAGTCTGATGATTATTCGCAACAAACTGCTGCCAGTCCTTGGCGGCACGGTGCAATCATTAGTGGGTTAGCTAAGCGTTCAAGTAAGCTCGATTAACCAGCGTCTAAACCGCCGGATCTGGATACTGCTGATAGACCGCATCCAGGTCCGCTTTGACTTCATCAGACAGAGCCACCTGGCAGGCATCGATGTTTTGCTTGAGCTGTTCCATGGTAGTTGCGCCGATCAGGCAGCTGGCAACGAAGGGCTGTTGGTAAACAAATGCCAGAGACAGCTCAACTAAACTCAGACCATGCTTCTTCGCCACATCGTAATAGGCTTCGGTGGCCGCCTGCGAATTGGGTCCGCTGTAGCGCGCAAAGCGCGGGAACAGTGTAATGCGCGAACCCTCAGGCATAGCGCCATGCATATACTTGCCACTGAGTACACCAAAGGCCAGGGGCGAGTAGGCCAGCAGACCCACTTCTTCACGAATACAGATCTCAGCGAGACCGTTTTCAAATGATCGACCCAGAATGCTGTAGGGGTTTTGAATAGTGGCGATTCTGGGCAAATCCATCTCACGAGCTAGACGCAAATACTCCATCACACCCCAGGGGGTTTCGTTGGAGATGCCTATGTGACCGATCAAGCCCTCGTCTACCAGTTGCGCCAGGGCAACGAAGGTCTCTTCAATGGCTATGCCATCGAGGTGAGGTCTGTGAGTATAGCCGCGCTGACCAAAGTAGTTGGTTGCACGTTCAGGCCAGTGCACCTGATAGAGATCGATATGATCGGTTTGCAGACGCTCCAGAGAACCCTCAACAGCACGGCGAATATGGTCGGCGTTGAGTCGTGAACCGTCTCGAATATGGGTTACGCCGAGGGCGCTTGAGGGGCCGGCAACCTTGGTCGCCAAAACAACATCTTTACGCTTGCCAGTCTGTCGCAGCCAGTCGCCGACATAACTCTCGGTCAATCCAGCGGTTTCGGGCTTTGGCGGCACCGGATACATCTCGGCAACATCGAGCAGGTTAATGCCCTGTGCAACCGCATAATCCATCTGCTCACCCGCTTCATCTGAGGTGTTTTGTTCGCCGTAAGTCATAGTCCCCAGACCAACTAACGACACTTCTATATCAGTGTTTCCCAATTTTTTATAAATCATGCTTTTTTTATCCGGGTAAAGTTGAATCGTCAGTCTATCCGACAATGGAGAGATTCAAAATAGCGCCAACTGCGGTTTATTCGCTTCGGCATCGCTTTATTAAAAGCCTCGGCTCAAAGTTGCGTTAAACTAGACAGCCTCTTAGACTAAATGCTTAAAACCGAGAGCCTAGAACCAAGAGCGAACTCCCAGAGAAACCAGTTAATGACATCAGATATAAGTACCTCCTCCGTCGGCCTGGTAAAGGCGGAAAAAATTCTTATCGAAACGCCCCTCACCCTGGCCTGCGGCGTCGTGCTGCCGAGCCATGAGCTGATGATCGAGACCTATGGCACACTGAATGCCGATAAGAGTAATGCCCTGCTGATCTGTCATGCCTTGAGCGGCAGCCATCATGCCGCTGGCGTTTATGCCGACGACGACAAGCCCGGCTGGTGGGACAGCTATATAGGTCCAGGCAAGCCCATGGACACTAATCGCTTTTTTATTGTTTCACTCAATAATATCGGCAGCTGCTATGGCAGCACCGGCCCCACCAGTATCAATCCTGAAAGCGGCGAGCCATGGGGAGCAGAGTTTCCAGTGTTACGCGCCAGAGACTGGGTGGAATCTCAACGACTGTTGATGGAACACCTCGGCATTCAGTGCTGGGCCGCTGTGATCGGCGGCAGTCTTGGCGGCATGCAGGCAATGCGCTGGGCTCTGGAACATCCGGACAAGCTAGCCAACAGCATTGTTATTGCCTCATCGATGAAGCTGACGGCACAGAACATTGCCTTTAATGAGCTGGCCCGTCGGGCAATCCAATCCGACCCAGACTTCTGTGACGGAAACTACCTACAGAACAACAAGACCCCACGCCAAGGCTTGGCTCTAGCGCGCATGATCGGCCATGTCACCTATTTATCCGATGAGTTAATGGGTCAAAAATTTGGTCGCGAGCTGCGCTCCGGAACTTTTACTCAGGGAGAAGCAGCGCCCATCGAATTTCAAATTGAAAGCTACCTCAATCATCAGGGCGAAAAATTCTCCGGTGATTTTGACGCTAACTCCTATATTTTGATCACCAAGATGCTCGATTACTTCGACCTCTCTCGGGAGTATCAAGATGATCCGGTGCTGGCATTTAGCCATGCCAGCTGTGATTTTCTGGTGGTGGCCTTCAGCAGCGATTGGCGCTTTTCACCCAAGCGCTCACGGGAGATTACCGACGCCTTAATCGCTGCGGGGAAAAATGTCTCCTTCGCCGAAATTGATTCCGACAAGGGCCACGATGCCTTTCTACTGCCCAACCCACGCTACGAGCAAGTGCTGGGTAACTATCTGAGCAAGGTCGCCGATAAACTGGAGGGCGCAGCATGAATCAGGCCGAAAGCACTCGCCAAATCAATGATTCGATCCACTCTTGGGTAAAGCCCAAGTCCCGAGTTCTCGACCTCGGCTGTGGTGACGGCACATTGCTCGCGCAACTAGAACGAGCCCTGGATATCCGTGGTTATGGCCTTGAAATTGATCCCGACTCTATCAATCAATGTGTGACCAAAGGGGTCAATGTTATAGAGCAGGATCTCAACAAAGGCATGGCCAACTTTGCCGACGACAGTTTCGACACCGTGATCATGACCCAAGCACTTCAGGCAATGCGCTTTCCGCACCTGGTACTTGACGAGATGCTGCGAATCGGCACCCAGTGTGTAATTACCTTCCCCAACTTCGGCCACTGGAAAGCCCGCGCTTACCTTACCTTGCGCGGCCGTATGCCAGTGACCAAACAGCTGGCCTATGAATGGTACGACACCCCCAACATTCACTTTTTCACCTACAGTGATTTCGAAGCCCTCTGTCGTGAACGAAATATAAAAATTCTACGTAAACAGTTTGTCGGTGAACATTTGCTCGATCGGCAACTCAAAAACCTGTGGCCCAATCTATTTGCCGAAACCGCGGTTTATCATCTCAGCAAATAGTACTTTCCGGGTCTCTTGGCCCACCATGGAGGACGAAGCCAATGAAATATTTACTCGTACTACTCTCTGTTGTCTCTTTAGCACTGCCAGCGGCCGCTTTGGCCAACGACAAAATCTACAAAACAGTGGGCGACAAAAAGATTTTCTTTAGTGCCTTTAACAGCACCTTTATAGATCCAGATGTAGCCGTCGCCAATCAGATTGTTCGCGGCAAAGACAAAGGACTGGTCAATATAGCCGTGATAAGGGGCTCTGGAACCGGCAAACCCGCAGTGATCACCGGCAAGGTTTTCAATATTTTTCAGATGAGTCAGACCCTTGAATTCGTCGAAGTGCGAGAACAGGATGCGGTCTACTATCTGGCCCCCTTCGAATTTGAAAATGAAGACCTTTTAACCTTCAAGATCTCAGTGCGCGCCGACCCAGTGAAGCCCGCCTATGATTTCAAGTTCCAGAAAAAAATGTATCACGACTAAGCTCCCCAACAAAAAGCTGTCCAACAAAAAGCTGTCCAACAAAAAAGTTCTCCAACAAAATGCTCTCCAACAAAATGCCTCACCAACAAATAAAGGAACAGCGCTTGAAAATTGTATTGGCCAGCAGCAATGCCGGAAAAATAAAAGAACTTAACGACATGCTGGCCGAACTCGATATGCACATAGTCCCTCAGCAGGAACTGGGCATAGAAGATGTCGAAGAGACCGGACTCTGCTTTGTAGAAAATGCCATTCTCAAAGCGCGCAACGCCGCGCTAATGTCCGGCATGCCAGCCATAGCAGATGATTCAGGACTGGAAGTGGATCTGCTCAATGGCGCACCAGGCATCTATTCCGCACGCTTCGCCGGCCCCGACGCCAATAATGCCAGCAACAATAAAAAGCTCCTCGAAGTCCTAGGCGATGCCCCGCTGGAACAGCGTAGCGCTCGCTATCAGTGCGTGATTGTCTACATGCGTCATGCCACCGACCCGACACCGATTATCTGTCAGGGCAGTTGGGAGGGGTATATTGCACTGGAGCCCAAGGGCGACGGCGGTTTTGGATATGACCCACTATTTTATGTGGAAGCGTTAAACTGTCATGCTGCAGAAATCGACAAGCAGGAAAAAAACCGCATCAGTCACCGCGGCAAAGCTATCCGCGAGTTACTGACAAAGTTAGCCAACACTTTTAACGACAGTGCTGCAGCCAATACGCAGCCCACTTAGATAGCACAACAACCAACAGGCCTCACCATCGACAGCGCACTGGAACTCCCGCCCCTCTCTCTCTATGTGCATATACCCTGGTGTGTGCGCAAATGTCCCTACTGTGACTTTAACTCTCACACTGCGGCACCAGAAATCCCGGAACAGGCCTATATCAACGCGCTGATCGCCGACCTGCAGCAGGACCAAAAATGGGCTCAGGGCCGAAAACTGACCTCGATCTTTTTTGGCGGTGGCACCCCCAGCCTGTTTTCAGCTGCGGGTATTGGCCAAATACTCAACGCCGCGGAACGTCTAATTGGCTTTGAGTCGGATATAGAAATCACCCTAGAAGCCAATCCAGGCACCGCAGAGCAGGAAAAATTCAGTGGCTTCCGCAGTGCCGGGGTCAATCGTCTATCCATAGGCATTCAGAGTTTTAACGATCAGCATCTGCTGAAGCTAGGTCGTATTCACGATGGCACTCAAGCTCTGTCCGCCATTGAAACGGCACGGCGAGCGGGCTTTGATAACTTTAATCTCGATCTGATGCACGGCCTCTCAGGGCAAACCGTTGAACAGGCGCGCAGAGATCTGCAACTGGCCAGCGACAGCGGCGCACTGCATATTTCCTGGTACCAGCTGACTATCGAACCCAACACCGAGTTCTACTCAAGGCCGCCGCAACTACCAGAGGAAGATGCTCTGGTGGATATTCAGCAGGCCGGTATGGAACTGCTCGACGGCGGCGGTTACGCACAGTATGAAGTCTCAGCCTTTGCCCAGCCGGGACGAGCCTCCCAGCACAATATGAACTACTGGCAGTTTGGCGACTATCTGGGAATAGGCGCCGGGGCTCACGGCAAAATTACCATGCCCGTTGACAATGCTATTTTGCGCAGCAACAAAACCCGCCAGCCAGATAACTATCTAGCCCGAGATCCGCTGACACTTGCCCAGCACAAACTGATCCCCGTGGATGAGCTGGCAGTAGAATTTATGATGAACGGGCTGCGTCTGCGGGAAGGTCTTAGCGCTGACTACTTCACCCCGCGCACTGGCCTACCCGCTGCAAGTATTGCCAAGCAGATTGCAAAGCTGCAGTCTCAGGGACTATTGGAAGAGAATGATCGCCGCTATCAGGCAACTCCCCTGGGCTACCAGTTTTTGAATAGTTTGCTGCAGGGGTTTTCCTAGGGACTGACGAGTTTAATTTGTTAAACTGTACAACGGAAATTCAATAGAACTGTAAATCAATAGCGCTGTAAATCAGCCCTGAGCAAGAAAAGAGCCCTGAGCGAGAAAAGAGTCATGAGCGAGCCCGCCTCAACGATCAATCAACTGCCTCCAGAAGAGACCGCACGTCTGCTGCGTCTGGCCACCTACGCCTCAACCTCTGTGGCACTGGTATTGATTGCCTTGAAACTAGCGGCCTGGGGTGCATCAGGCTCCGTCAGTCTGCTCGCTACCCTTATCGACTCCATGCTCGACGCCCTGGCTTCAATGATCAATCTGATCGCCGTGCGCCACGCCCTAACGCCAGCGGATAAAGAACATCGCTTTGGTCACGGCAAGGCCGAAGCACTGGCTGGCTTAAGTCAGTCGTTGTTTATCGCTGGGTCTGCTGGATTTTTACTCTTCGAAGCCGTCGACCACATAATGAATCCAGTCGCCTTAGAGTCCGTTCAGCTGGGCATCATTGTGATGGTGATTTCGATTGTCGCGACGCTGGGCTTACTAAGCTTCCAGCAATATGTCATTCGCCAGACCAACTCCACTGCTATCAAAGCGGATGCTCTGCACTATCGCACCGACCTGATGGTCAATGGCAGCGTGATTATTGCCCTGATATTAGTGAGCCTCGGCTATCCCGGATTCGATGGTATATTTGCCGCCGTAATCGGAGTTTATATTTTCTACAGTGCCCGGGAAATTATCATCACCTCCTACGATCACCTGATGGATCGTGAGCTTCCAGACGAAGATCGCGACACCATTATGGCGCTGGTATTGGCCCACCCCAGCACCCGCGGACTTCACGATCTCCGCACGCGCCACTCCGGCACCATGACCTTTATTCAGCTGCATCTAGAACTCGATGACGATCTCAGCCTGATGGCGGCCCATAAGATATCGGACGAAGTGGAAACGCGAATCCTCTCGGCCTTCCCCGGCTCTGAGATCATTATTCATATCGATCCCCAGTCTGTCGCCGCCAAAGAAACCATGCCTGACTATGCCAGTAGTGAAGAGCACAGCTTAGATTAGAGGGCATTAAAAGCACCTGAATAAAGAGCGCTTCAGCTCTTAAGGTTGCGCCGCAAATAACGCTGCAAGATCGCCAACAACTTATGCGGTACGTGCTTGCGTTTCCACTCCCCAGCAACAAATCGATTGCCCTCGCTCAGGGTGGGATAACTGCGAATAGTTCCCAGCAGCTTGTTCAACCCCAGGTTATGTTTCATCGCCAAAACAAACTCATTGATCAATTCCCCAGCCTGAGGCCCGACAATAGTGGCGCCGAGAATGCGATCTTTACCGGGAACCGTTAGCACCTGAATATAACCATGGGCATCGTTGTCGGCAATCGCGCGATCCAAATCCGATAGATCATACTGGGTGACCTCTACTTCAATACCCTGCTCTGCAGCATCTCGCTGATTTAAACCCACCCGCCCAATCTGCGGATCGGTAAATACCACCTGGGGCATAATGCGATAGTCGACACGGAATTTTTTAAACCGTCCCAGCAAGCCATTCACCGCCGCAAACCAGGCCTGATGACTAGCCGCATGAGTCAGCTGATAGGGCCCAACCAGATCTCCGCAGGCCAAAATATTCGGGTAACAGGTGCGCAGATAATCATCTGTGGTAACAGTGCCGTTAGCGTTTAAGGGAATGCCCAATTCCTCAAGACCGAGACTCTCAGTATTGGCTGTGCGACCGATCGCCACCAACACCAAATCAAACCCAACTTGCAGTGACTCGGCTGCCGGTTCAGCGCTAGAACTTAGCTGCGCGGAGCGCCGACCATCCTGAGATTCAAACTTTTCGGCACCGTAGTGAGTCAGTACTCGCACTCCCTCAGACTCAAGGCATTGCTGCATAAAGGTGGCGACTTGCAGATCATCTCGAGGTAACAGCTGAGACTGCATCTCAATCAAGGTAACCTGAGAACCCAGCCGCTGAAATGCCTGAGCCAACTCACAGCCAATAGCGCCGCCACCGACAATTAGTAATCGCTTAGGTAAATCCTGAAGTTGCCAAAGGGTCTCAGAGGTCAGTGGATCGACCTGATCTAGGCCCGGAATCGGCGGCATAGTGGGTCGTGCACCGGTGGCTAAAATGATTTTCTCAGCACTAATTTGCTGGCCATCCACATCCACCACCCAGGGTGAAATCAGCTTCGCATTGCCGTACAGACAGTCGACACCCAGACCAGTAAAGCGCTCAACAGAATCGTGGGGTTCAATGGTTTTGATTACATCCTGAACCCGGCCCATCACTCGAGTGAAGTCCACTTGGGGAGTGGCAACATCAATGCCCAGCTGCGCTGCCTTCTTAAGGTCAGCCATAGATTTTGCCGCACGGATCAGCGCCTTACTCGGTACACAGCCCGTATTCAGACAGTCGCCGCCCATCTTGTGCCGCTCGATCAATGTTACCCGAGCCTTGAGCGTGGCACCTATATAGGCACTCACCAAGCCGCCACTGCCAGCGCCAATCACAATTAAATTGGTGTCGAACTTGCTCGGCTTTTTAAAACCGCTATAAAGCTTACGCTGCTCCACAGCGCTAACCACCGCGCGCACCAAAATAGGAAATATCGCCAACAGCACAAAGGACGAAATCACCGCCGGCGTCATAATGCCCGCGGCAGAAAACTCATCAATGCTGCCAAGAGAGGCACCTGCATTAACGAACACCAAGGTGCCCGCTAACATGCCTAGCTGACTGACCAGATAAAAGGTCGATGCCTTTAAGGGCGTCAGCCCCATCACCAGATTGATCATCCAGAACGGAAATAGCGGTATCAGGCGCAAACCGAAGAGGTAGTAAGCGCCCTGCTTTTCGATGCCCTGATTAATCGTACTCAGGTGGCTGGAAAATTTAGCCTGCACCCAATCCCGAAGTAAAAACCGCGACACTAAAAACGCTAGAGTCGCGCCGATAGAACTGGCAAAGGAAACCAGCAGAGTGCCTGTCCACAAACCAAACAGCATACCGCCAATAATGGTCAACAGTGCAGCACCGGGAATCGACACCGCCGTGGCCATCACATAGATTGCAAAATAGACTGCAGCGGTTAGCAGGGGCTGCTGCGTATAGAGCTCGCGAAAGAAGTCCACCGAAAGGTAACGCTGACCGTCGAGGACAACATAGGCCCAGAGCAGAGCGCCAATCGCCACAACCAATAGTATTTTTTTAAGCACCACCAACACCTCACAATAAAGCTCATGACCACAGACTTTAAGCAAACCCAAAGCTGTCAGAAGCTTAATTCAACAAACTTGATCTCAGACAAGCAGACTTTTTTAATGATTATTCAACCAGCTTTTCAGGCCAAAACTGCTGTCGCAATATGCCAAAACCACTATCGTAAAAAGATCCGCACGGTTACCCTCTTTTGCATTGAGACTCACCTGCAGTGGATGGTAACATGAGCCCCGATTCCTGCTTCCGGCAAATAACCTTAATTAATTGTGGAGACACACTATGAGCGACGCTATCGTTCACACGACAGATTCTAGCTTTGAAAGCGATGTATTACAGTCAGACATTCCAGCACTGGTTGACTTTTGGGCGGCCTGGTGTGGTCCCTGTAAAATGATTGCCCCGCTGCTCGACGAACTTTCTACCGAATATGCAGGACGCGTAAAAATCTGCAAAGTCGATGTAGACAGCAGCCCGGAAACAGCGGCTAAATTTAATGTTCGCGGCATTCCAACATTATTAGTGTTTAAAAATGGCACTGTAGAAGCGACTAAAGTTGGTGCTCTATCCAAAGCCCAGCTAGTCGAATTTGTCGACAGCATTTTGTAATTCCTTTGCGGCCCTGTTTCTGGGGCCGCAAAATTTCCTTGCGCTTTGAACAATGCGCGCTATACTTCGACTTAATCAAGCAAAGTTTACTCCACGCAGGCTCCCCTACTAACGACTTTCGGTGCTACTTAATAAGCCCAGCTATAGTCCTACTTAAAGCAAAGACATAGCGTATCGCAACCGGCGAGCCAAACCCAAAATTTAAAGTGACCCTAAATTATCTTTAAAGTTACAAAACGGCTGTAAAGCCAATCCCTCTCTCAAACCCTATAGCAACCCTAAAATACCCCTCCTATGAATCTATCAGAACTAAAACAAAAACCTATTGACGAACTATTGAAGATGACAGCCGCTGCCGGCCTCGACAACTTAGCTCGATCAAGAAAACAAGACATCATCTTTGCCCTACTCAAGAAACACGCCAAAGGCGGCGATGATATTTACGGCGACGGCGTATTAGAAATACTCCCAGACGGCTTTGGCTTCCTGCGCTCAGCAGGTGCCTCATACCTCGCCGGCCCCGACGACATTTATGTATCACCCAGCCAGATAAGACGCTTTAACCTGCGCACTGGAGACGGCATCTCCGGCAAGATACGCCCACCGAAAGACGGTGAACGCTACTTCGCTATGCTCAAAGTTGATGAAATCAACCTCGATGCCCCAGAAAATGCCCGCAACAAAATTCTTTTTGAAAACCTCACCCCACTGTTCCCAGATCAGCGCCTAACATTAGAAGCAGGTAATGGTTCTTCGGAAGATTTGACCGGCCGGATTATTGATTTGGTCTCTCCGATTGGTAAAGGACAGCGTGGCTTGATCGTGGCACCGCCGAAAGCCGGTAAAACCATCATGATGCAGAATATCGCTCAGTCGATTATTCGCAACAATCCCGAATGTATCATTATTGTATTGCTGATTGATGAGCGTCCGGAAGAAGTGACAGAAATGCAGCGCACTGTGCGCGGCGAAGTCATCGCATCAACTTTTGATGAGCCACCCACACGCCACGTGCAGGTTGCCGAAATGGTAATCGAACGCGCCAAGCGTTTGGTAGAGCACAAAAAAGACGTAGTGATTCTACTCGATTCGATCACCCGTTTAGCCCGTGCCTACAACACTGTAATCCCCTCCTCTGGTAAAGTACTCACCGGTGGTGTCGATGCCCACGCCCTCGAAAAGCCCAAACGCTTCTTCGGTGCCGCACGAAATATCGAACACGGCGGCAGCCTCAGCATTATTGCCACCGCACTGGTTGATACCGGCTCGAAAATGGACGAAGTGATCTACGAAGAATTTAAAGGCACCGGTAACATGGAGCTGATTCTCGATCGCAAGATTGCTGAAAAGCGCGTCTACCCCTCGATCAATATCCGTCGCTCCGGCACCCGCCGCGAAGACCTGTTGATGGACGAAGAAGAGCTGCAACGCGTATGGATCCTGCGCAAGCTACTCCACGACATGGAAGACGTTGCCGCCATCGAGTTTATGACCGATAAGCTCAAAGGCTTTAAAAACAACGCCGAATTCTTTGGTGCAATGCGGCGTAAATAGTGCGCCAAAACAAGTGCAGCACGCGTATCATAAGCCTGTTGCATTGACCTAGGCCCAAGCACCATGACATTTAAAAGTCCGTTGAAATATTCCGACCTGCGTGAATTTATGGCTTTCCTCGAACAGCGAGGAGAGCTAGTGCGCATCAAACGAGAGGTCGACCCCAATCTAGAAATGACCGAGATTAGCGACCGCACTCTGCGCGCCAAAGGTCCCGCTCTACTGTTCGAAAATCCCAAAGGCTACGACACACCAGTTCTGTGCAACCTGTTTGGTACACCAGACCGAGTTGCCATGGGTATGGGTCAAGAAAATGTCAGCGCCCTGCGCGATGTGGGAACCCTGCTGGCCTTCCTCAAAGAACCCGAACCCCCCAAAGGACTGCGGGATCTCTGGGAAAAGCGTCACGACTTTAAACAGGTATTAAACATGCCTGTTAAGCAGATCAAAAACCCGCCCTGCCAGGAAATCGTCATTGAAGGCGACGACGTCGACCTCGACAAACTCCCCATCCAAACCTGCTGGCCCGGCGACAAAGCTCCCTTAGTCACCTGGGCATTAGCTGTGACACGCGGCCCAGAAAAAGAACGTCAGAATCTCGGCATCTACCGCATGCAGAAGATCGGCAAAAATAAATTAATCATGCGCTGGCTCGCCCACCGTGGCGGCGCCCTCGACTACCGTGAATTTCAAAAACGCTTTCCCGGAAAACCCTACCCAGTTGCCATCGCACTGGGTGCAGACCCCGCCACCACATTGGGCGCCGTCACACCAGTACCCGACACACTCTCAGAATACGCCTTCGCCGGCTTGCTCCGCGGCGAGAAAACCCAGGTCGCCAAATGCTTAGGCAACGACCTGCAAGTACCGGCCACCGCAGAATTTATCCTCGAAGGCTTTTTACACCCAGGGGAAGAAGCGGAAGAAGGTCCCTTTGGCGATCACACCGGATACTACAACGAAGTGGAAAGCTTCCCGGTCTTCACCATCGACCGTATTACCCATCGTAAAGACCCGATCTATCACAGCACCTACACTGGCCGCCCACCGGATGAACCGGCAGTACTAGGTGTCGCACTCAATGAAGTGTTCGTCCCCATACTGCAAAAGCAATTTCCAGAGATCGTCGACTTCTATCTGCCCCCAGAAGGCTGCTCCTATCGCATGGCCATCGTCAGCATGAAGAAGCAGTACCCAGGCCACGCCAAACGCGTGATGATGGGCGTCTGGTCATTCCTGCGTCAGTTCATGTACACCAAGTTCGTTATCGTCACCGACGACGATATAGACGTACGCAACTGGGAAGACGTAGTCTGGGCCATGACCACCAGAATGGACCCAGTCCGCGACACCATGATGGTAGAGAATACCCCCATCGACTACCTCGACTTCGCCTCTCCAGTCTCTGGATTAGGCTCAAAAATGGGTATGGACGCCACCAATAAAATGCCCGGCGAAACCGACCGCGAATGGGGCGAGACAATCGTTATGGATGAAGCCGTCAAGCAGCGAGTTGATGAGATGTGGGATGAGTTGGGGATCAACCTTGATTGAACGTATTGAAACCAAACAGCGCATGAGCAGAATCGTAAAGCACAACGGCACCATCTATCTCTGTGGTCAGGTCTGCGCCGATGCTGAGCAGGGAATCGAAGAGCAAACGGCAAGTATGTTAGCCAAGGTGGATATGCTTTTGGAGCAAGCGGGGAGTGATAGAAAGCATATTTTGTCCGCGACGATCTTTATAAAAGATATGCAAGATTTTGCCGCTATGAATGCGGTTTGGGACAGTTGGGTGCCGGAGGGTTTTGCACCGGCTCGTGCCTGTGTTGAGGCCAGCATGGCCCGTGATAGTCTGTTAGTAGAGATCTCGGTGATAGCTGCTGAGATTTAAGCCCTGTTAGTTCAACATTCGAATTAACCTAGCGTTAATCCATCTCCGCATAAAACTTGATAGCTTAAAAATTCACTCCTATAGTTTAATGAAACTTCTGGGCACAGGACCGTGCCCAAAGAATAGCCAAAGGAATGGAGATGAACATACAGGGCAGCACTCTTTCAAATCCAATCATTGTATCTAGCCTTCAACTAGGCCTGTTCAATGGAAATTACTAGTGCATTAGCTTTCTTAGTTTCCGGGGTTTCCCTAGTGGTAGCTTTGGTTACGATTTCTCTCAATATAAGAGCGGTGCGGAAGACTGATCTTGAAATTCTGAAGTTGAAACGTGATTTAGAAGAGGCGTCGACTCGGGTATATGTTCCTACCTCCGAAGAAATTGCAGGATTGATAGATGCGATAAAAATATCAGAAAAAATGTCTAGGAACCTATATGAATCAGCAAGAGAACATACATCTTATTACCAAGCCTCCAATCAACAATCCCCTAGGATAATTGAAAGCGCGCGAAGCCTCGAAGATAGTATTCGTTCTCTTGAGGCTAGACTCTCTTCAGTGGCATGTTTACTGAAAGAAGGTATTCATTTGAAACAAAAACTGACTTAAGTAGGAGGTGGTCAGCATCGTAATGAATATTCGATTCTGACCCTAATTATCGAACCCTAATTATCGAAATTGGGTTTTGCTAGACTGTCAAACTCAACCCAAATAATGGGGCCCCTGCCCCTTTATCTTGGATAATAAAGCGCTAACGTATTGATTTTAAGGCCTAACAATAAATGATCTTAGTCAAGGGAATGAACATACAGGCAGCGGAATGGCTCTTTTTTGCAAACCTTACATCTGTCTAATTACTCTTAAACCTCTGAATTATAGGAAATTAGTACTTATGGTCGCATTACCTGAATCCCAAATAGAGTGCCAAAGTGATAGAAGGCCGTGGGCTCTTGAATAAACTGTTAGGCAAATAGGAGTATACCTTTGGAAAGTGGAATAGATTTAATTATTTACTCTGCCGTATGTGGCTGTATAGCAACATTGGTAATGGATGTGTGGGCGATTATTCAGAAAAGGGTTTGGGCGGTTCCGCCTTTGAACTATTGTCTAGTTGGGCGCTGGTTTCTGCACATGAAAAATGGTCAAGTGGTACATATGAACATTACTCAATCAAAAGAACAGCATCTTGAATGTCATGTTGGCTGGTTTAGCCACTATCTTGTAGGCGTTTTGTTCGCAGGTTTGTATATTGCATTAAACGCAGTTCTACCTGTCGGCACATCGTTTATTGCCGTTGTTGGGTTTGGTCTTTTAACAGTGGTAGTTCCTTTTTTTATTATGCAACCATGCTTTGGTTTTGGTTTTTTGGCCTCAAAGGCTCCAAGCCCATGGGTGGCTCGGTTCCGCAGTTGTGTTGCACATCTATCATTTGGCGTTGGTTTGTACGTGAGCTTCCAACTTGTTAGTGCAGCAAAGTTGTTCAATGCCTAACAAGCGCAAACACACGGAACAAATTTCCGCTACGCTACAATTTGCCCGGTGTTGCAGGCGTTATAGCTTTCCAAGAATGAATAACTGGAGATAATTTAAGAATGATAAATTTTGAAGTTACATCAATTATTGCTTCAATACTAGCAATTTTAATGTTCCCTCTCACTTTGCAAATTTCGATACGAAGAGCTGCATTGGGTAAGGCAGCCAATGACTTAACCGCTGTAGTATTTGGTGATGGCGGTGACGAAAAGTTACGTCGAAGAATCCGTGCTTTGGGAAATTTTATTGAGTACGTGCCAATGTGCTTAATAATGCTAGCATTAATGGAGTCCTCAGGGGCGAGTAGAAATCTTCTATGGTCAGTTGGTGGTTTACTTGTTTTTGGACGTTTCCTTCATGCATTGGGTATGCTTTACATGAACAATCCAGCCACTCGTGGTATTGCAATGTTTATGACCTATGCTTCTTTTATTGTGCCAGCAATATGGATTATTTTTAATTGAGAGCGAGCGATAACAAGCACATCAAAAATCGCTCCACTTCGTTGCGCTGGACGTCGCTGACGCTCCGCCTTTTATGTGGGCGT
>CAJQJT010000188.1 GCA_905478725.1 uncultured Pseudomonadales bacterium | reverse complement strand
AGCTTGGCTTCTCGATTGTCGGCACGATCCCGAAGGCTTTTCAATCTGCCGGTGGCTATGCCGATGCCTTTATTATGCACAAGCAGTTACAAGGGATTTGAAGGTAAAAGCAGGCAGAGCGCTCGCGGCCTCTAGTGTTGAGAGGCGCCTGCGGCGTCTCGTAACCTCAGAGACTGTTTGAGTTGCCGCCATCCACGGCGATAGTTTGGCCTGTCACATAGCTGGCATCAACCGCCAAAAAGAACGCGGTTCCAGCAATATCCATCTCACTGCCCAGGCGTCCCATGGGAACATTGTTGAGCACAGAGTTCTGCTTGGAAATATCATCTTCCTCATGCTCAGGCCACAGAATCGCACCTGGTGCGACACTGTTTACTCGCACATGGGGAGCCATATCCAGCGCCATTGATTTAGTCATGGCGATATTGCCAGCTTTGGCGATGGTGTAGATTGGGTGATCCTTGAGCGCCTGCCGGGCATGCATGTCAGAGATATTGACCACGGAGCCATGGGCAGCTGTCAGCTGCGGGGCCAGTCCTTGGGTTAAGAAAAACGGCCCTTTGAGATTACTGTTGATCAGATCGTCCCACTGCTCATTGGTGCACTTGTCTAGTGGCGTTGGATAAAAGCTTGAGGCGTTGTTGATCAGCACGTCGAGACGTCCGATAGAGCCTACCAACTGAATAATTTTGTCGATGCCAGCCATATCGTTGAGATCGGCCTGAACCAGCAGACAGCTATTGTCGCGCAGCTGATTGAATTTCTCGCAGAGTCTATCGGCGTCAGCGGCGGAGCGGTTGTAGTGAATAATGACGGTATAGCCAGCGTTGTGAAATAGTTCGGCGGTGACTGCGCCAATGCGTCTGGCGGCGCCGGTAATCAGGACTACTGGGGATTGGCTGCTGTTGCTCATAGATCGCTACTTTATAAAATATTGTTGTTTGATTTCTGACATACGAGCAGTACGGCGCAGATGTAATTGCCGACCAATTTCCGCACCATCTATTCCGGCTTCCACTAGATCGGCAACGCTAATGTTGCTGATTCCGTCGAGTGCCGCGCGGAGATAATCGGAAGAGGGGTATTCGCGATCTTCAAAGCCGGTTCTGCCGCGTGCATCTGCTTCGCAGCAAAGAATAAAGTCTTCAAGTCGGTCGCGAGACTTTAGCGCACCCACGCCTTTGAGTAGATTGACAATAGTCTCTGGTTTGAGCTCCTGAGCCTTGTGGCACATCAGGTGATACTCAGTGACCACTAGGGCCAACTGGCGCACATCATTGGGCACTTTAAAGCGGTCGCATACATCGTTAACTAAGGGTACGCCACGGCCTTCATGTCCGCGATGACTGGGCAATACATGGTCTGGCGTAATACCTTTACCGAGATCATGGACCAGTACGGCGAAGCGGATCTTACTGCTGTCGGAAAGTCGCACCGATTGCTGCAGCGCCATCAGGGTGTGGATGCCGGTGTCGATTTCTGGATGATAGTCGGCGCGCTGCGGCACACCAAAGAGCTTTGAAACTTCGGGGAAAAGCACATCCAGTGCGCCGCACTGACGCAGGACTTCGATATAAACATCCGGTGAGCGCTCTCCGAGGGCCCGTTCTGTCTCTTTCCAAACTCGTTCTGCAACTAAATAGTCGAGTTCGCCGCTGCTGGCGATAGTGCTCATCAGCTCCATGGTTTCAGGCGCTATAGTGAAACCCAGGTGATGATAGCGGGCGGCAAAGCGGGCCACTCGCAAGACTCTCAATGGATCTTCAGTAAAAGCGTCGGAGACATGGCGGAGGATCTTTTTATCCAGATCTGCCTGTCCGTTGTAGGGATCGTAAAGCTGGCCCTCGTCATCTTCGGCCATGGCGTTAATCGTCAGATCCCGGCGCACCAGATCCTCTTCAAGACTGACATCTGCAGCGGCATGAAAGGTAAAGCCACCGTAGCCATGACCTGATTTGCGCTCAGTGCGGGCCAGGGCATATTCTTCGCCGGTGTCGGGTTTGATAAATACCGGGAAGTCGTTGCCCACCGGTAGATAGCCGAGTTTGACCATTTTTTCTGGGGTGGCACCGACTACCAGCCAATCATTTTCATCGCTGGAATAATTGAGTAGTTTGTCGCGCACAGCGCCGCCAACTCGATAAATTTTCATGTAGATGCCCAATGTCTGAACTAGTCTCTGAACTAATATCTGAATTTAATAGCCCAGCTTGCGGATTGTCTGCGTTTGAATTGTTTGATTTTTAACGCAGTGGATAGCCGCTATTGTAAGGTTCGCTGAGTTTTAGCTCAATGAATAACCGATCTTGCAGGAGGGTATTTAGCAACGAATTAATAACCCATCAATGTCAAAAGCAACGAATGTTTCTCTAGAAGACATTGATGGGCTGAACAGATGACCTAGCCTTCGCGACTGGTTATCTCTAACAGGTGATAGCCAAACTGGGTTTTAACCGGACCATGAACCTGGCCTAGTTCGCCGCTGAACACCACGTCGTCAAATTCTTTGACCATTTGTCCTGGGCCAAACTGACCCAGATCGCCGCCGCGGCTACCTGATGGGCAGCTTGAATGTTCACTGGCGACATTGGCAAAATCTGCACCGGCTTCGATCTGCTGCTTTAGAGTTGCACATTTTTCTTCGCTATCAACCAATATGTGTCGCGCACTTGCTGTTGCCATTCTGTTTTCTCCATGAGGAATTAGAGCTAATGTGTATTGAGGGTTTGTCAGTGTCTTTACGCTGGCAATCATAGCAAAGATTGATCGGCAAAATTACTCCACTTCTTCGGGACTGCGGATAAGGTCGCGGAGCGCCTTTTTGTCGAGTATTTCGATCTCTTTCTTATTGACTGCCAGATACTTCTTGCGCTGGAAGTGGCCTAAGACGCGGCTCACTGTTTCAACCGTGAGGCCGAGATAATTGCCGATTTCACCCCGAGACATAGGCAGCCAGAGACGTGTCGACGAGAGTTTTTGCTGCACTAGGCGGTCGGAGATACTCAGCAGCAGGCTGGCCAGTTTCTGCTGTGCAGAGTTACCCGCCAGCAGTGCAATCAACTGTTGATCGGCATTGATTTCACGGCTGATCAACTTCATCACGTACTTTTGTACCGAGGGTATGGAATTGCCTAAATTATCCAGTTTTTCGTAGGGTATTTCACACAGCGACGTGGTCTCAAGGGCGATGGCGGTATTCTGGTAGTGCTCATTGGCGAGTCCATCCCAGCCAAACAGTTCCCCGGGAAAATAGAACCCAGTGACCTGCTCACGGCCGTCGGCATCGATACAGAAAGATTTAATGGAGCCACTGCGCACAGCATAGATAGAAGTAAAGGGTTCGCCGCTAAGAAACACGCTCTCTCTGGGCTGCAGGGGCTTCTTGCGCTCGATAAGCACCTCGAGCTTATCCAGGTCAGAGGGGTCCAAGCCGACAGGTAAGCAGATACTGTTCATGCGACAGGTATGACAGCTAAGCGGTTTTGCAAAGCCGACGATGATTTTTTTAACTGTAGTCTCGATGATTAAAAGTCCCTTTTAATAATCAGTCTGCTGGCCGCTGTGTTGCCAGCGGAACTTGCAGTGGTCTGTTTAGAACGACTAGGTATCTTATCCACTGCATATGTCAGGCAGCATCCAGCAACCTTGAAGCTATTGTTGTGGGGTCTATCCCCAGTCTCTGCCAATTTCAGTATAGACCTTGAGTTGATTTACATCAGGCCGATTTTGCTGCTGTTCGGATAATTTATCGCGCTTAAAGATTTGCCAACTACACTGAAAATATTGCGAATAACAATCTTATGAGGCTTTTAATGAAAAACATACTAGTGGTTTTGGATGGCTCAAGCAGTGACGAATATGTACTAGAGCAGGCAATTCAATTGACCGCCAATAATGGTGGAGACATACATCTGTTTATGACGGTCTACGATTCCATTGAAGAGCTCAATCGTTATGTGGGTTTCGATAACTACCCAGAGGTCAAGCAGTCGCTGCTCGACGAGGCTGAGGTCAAGCTGCGCCGACTGACTGACAAGTTTGGCGACCACTTTTCATCAACTATGCACTGGGGGCGGCGCTGGCACTTTCATGTGGTGAGTGAGGCAAACAAAATTTCCGCTGATCTGGTGATTAAGGCGGTGCAAAAACATTCTCGTATTGCTGAGTTTTTGCATACGCCAGAGGATTGGCACCTACTGCGAGATGCCAGCTGTCCGGTGTGGTTGGTCAACCACAGCAAATCACATATTGATCGAGTGGTTGCGGCCTTTAGCACTCTGGATGAGACTGAAGATCACCGACTGCTGGGTGAACGAGTGCTGTCAAAAGCCAATGATCTGGCCGCGGCTTTGGGTGCCGAGTTACATGTTGTGTCAGTGATTCCTGCGTGGTTGAACTCTCAGGCTATTATCGGCCCTATGCCGGGCATGCCGGGTCAGTTCCCCTCGATGCTGGCGGATGTCGGTGAGCAAGCGCTGGATCGTGCCGAAGAGGTTATGCATAAGACCCTTAGAAAACTCGGTATCAATGCGAATGTGACTGAGGTTCGCAGCGGTTTTGTCGAAGTTGAGCTAGCCGAGGCAGTAGGTAAGACCGGCGCCTTAGTAATTGGCAGCGCGGCTGCGCGAAAGATTACTGCCAAGGTAGCGAGCAAGTTGTTTGGCAATACTTCAGAAAAAGCCATCCACCATGTTCGTGGGGATGTTTTGGTAGTCCATTGATGAAGGCCCACTGAGAAAAGTCCGCTGAGAGAAGACTACTAAAAAGGCCCATTATAATGGGCCTTTTTAGCATCAAATAAGAGTTTATTTATCTATCTCGGGCGCACGTTTTACTTTGCTGGCGCACCCCAAAGCTCCTCAAGGCGTTTCTCGCGACCGCAACTCCAACGGTAGTAGTTGTAGCGAACGGGGTTCTTGAGGTAGTAGTCCTGATGGTAGTCCTCTGCAGGATAAAGCGGCTCGAGGGGGTGAGTTGGGTGAC
>CAJQJT010000187.1 GCA_905478725.1 uncultured Pseudomonadales bacterium | reverse complement strand
ATGACTTGTATCCTATCTAAATTCGCAACTACTGAAGAATATTTTGTATCCAATTGATGCAATACCCAGAGGTCGATTGCCCCTGCGGCTTATCGGGGCTTATAGCTACAGCGTCAAAACGAGCGCTGACTTTTTCAGTTAGGCCTTCATATTGCATATACGCCTGTGCCGCAGCTGTTAAGCGCCGACATTTTTGGGCTGTAATAGACTCTTCAGCAGAACCAAAATTTACACTGCTACGGAAGCGTACTTCTACAAATACCATCACTCCATTATCTAGCATAATCAGATCAATTTCGCCCCTGCGAGTGCGAAAGTTTTTGGCCACAAACTCCAGGCCTTTAGACTGCAAAAACTCCAGTGCCAGCTGTTCAGCCGCAGCACCGCTTAAACGCGCTTTTTTAGTACTTGGGAATATCCCTGTCCCCATAATGTTGCTCCTGAAACTGCCAATCCCTAAGGCTGTGCTGGCACCACTTGGCCATTTTCAAAAGCCGCCCACTTTTCTGTTCGTTTTATACGTCCCTCTGAAAGTCGCAGCATGCCTGTAGCGCCAAATACTGGCAGCGCATTAGGTTTGGCGAGTTCCTCAAGTAAGGCGTGCAATATAAACGCATCGTATCCCAGGGCGTAGAGCTGGCGATAGGCCGTAGGTAGGCGCAGGTCCGGCTTGAGGGGTCTTGGCATATGACCCTCTAGTGTCCAGGGCATAGCACTAAATTTGATGCCGCTGAGATCGCGGTTGAGTTCTATCTGCTGTGTTCCGCTATATATATGCGAGGTGGCATAAACCGGAACATCACCGGCATAGAGAAAATCCAAGGCGGGTTTTATCTGGCGTACTTTCCCGGAATAGCCGAGAACAATAACCAGGTCTATGTCCTGACGCCGGCGCGGAGTAGAGCTAAGACTGCGGTTCACTGAGCGCCGCAAAGCCAGACTGCGCTGTTCGCTGAGATCAATTTCCAGTGGTCTCTCCAGTAGCCGAGTGAAATCATTGACACTGCTAGGGTACGAGATCGCGTCAATCACCGCGCCACCTTTGGCGGTCCAGTAATCAATAAAATGACGTCGAGCACGCAGGCCCCAGCCGCTATCCGGGGCTATTAGCAATGCGTTAGTTTGTCCTTGAATCCAAGCTTGATCGGCGATCTGGCTCACTTCGTCCAGCGCTGAGAGGCCAAATTGGAGTAAATTCTCCGTATCATTTAGCTGGTTTTTATCCAGTCGGTTGAGGGTCAGGGTGGGGACTTGTAAACGCGGGCTGGCGGCCAGCTCTTCCACCTGAGACTGGCGCATGGGACCGATCACCATATCGGCGCCACGCTCAACCGCATTGTTGTAAACCTCAGTGATTGACTGAGACGATGTGTCATAGATGGTTATCTTTGGCAGCCTAGCGCCCTGGGCAAGATTTTCATAATAGGCGCTGATAAAACCATTCAGCAGGGTTGTGCTGGGTGTTTCATATTGACCCTGCAATGGCAGTAATAATGCAATATTCTTGGGTGCTCCGGCGCCACGTAAACGTCTCTTTAGGACCGCTGGTGGGCTATTAGCGCCTGGATGCTCGCTCCAGCTCTGCTGCCAAACTGCGAATAAGTTTTTTTGAGCACTGGGGTCTGCCTGCCGATAGCGCATGGCCGCGGCCAGCTCTAACCAACCGGCCAACTCACTGCGATCGGCAAGGTCAGTCTGTTGCAGTTGGCTAAATGGCAGTTCATTAAGCTGTAGCCAAATTTGATCGTGCAAACGGGAGATTAGTCGCTGGTCGCTGATTTTTCGTGGATTGTAGAGCCTGCCCAACTGAATATTGTTTTCGATGCTGGCTCTTATCTGGCCGCCAGCATAGTTAAGAGCGCTTTCGAGGCTCAGAATACGGCGTTGAAAATGTATTTCCAGATTCTGTCGCAGCGTCATAAAACGTGTTTCTGCGAGTCTTGCCTTAGCGCTGGCCAGCTGCCGTCCCGCAAGATCCAGTTCCAATCCGAGCAAGCTGTACTCGACAAAAAAGTTATCGCTCAGCTGGTCAGTATTGATGAGCTGCAGTGTGGTTCTGCTCTGCTCTAGATCACCGCCCTGTGCGAACAGGATAGTAATATCCAGTAACAGATTGTCTCGGTCCAGAGTATCGCTCAATTGCAAGCGCGCCAGAGCCACTTCAGCCTGACTAACCAAGGATTCATTGATCTCGAGTTCTTCAGAACCAAGAGTAGCTCGAGCAATTGGTCCTGAATCTTGCGTTGTAGTTGGCGCACAGCCCCCGATAAAGGCTAAGATGGCCAGCGCATAAATCATCGAGAGAGAAAGTCTTTTAGTCATGAACTCAAATCAATCCGGTACGTTGTATGTAGTCGCCACACCCATAGGCAATCTGGGTGATATGGTACCCCGAGCAGTGGAGATCCTTCAATCAGTGAAGGCCATTGCCTGTGAGGATACCCGTCACAGCAAAAAATTGCTGGATCATTTTCGCATCGATACACCATTGATGGCTTATCACGACCACAGTGACAAAAAAAGCAGCCATAAGATTCTGGTGCAGCTCGCTGGGGGCAATGATATAGCCCTGATTTCCGATGCGGGTACACCGCTAATTTCGGATCCCGGGTATCG
>CAJQJT010000186.1 GCA_905478725.1 uncultured Pseudomonadales bacterium | reverse complement strand
CAGATCTCATGCAGAGATAAAAACCGCATTGCCATACAGGGGGATGTGCTCGGTGCCTCGGCCATGGGCGTATCCAATATTCTCTGTTTAACCGGCGACGGTGTGCAGTCTGGCGATCATCCAGAAGCCAAACCCGTGTTTGATATGGACTGTATGACTAGCCTGCAAATGCTCAAGGGTATGCGCGACGATGGCCAGTTTCTCAGTGGCCGTAAAATCCGCTCGCCCCCTCAGGTATTTTTAGGCGCGGCAGCCAACCCCTTTGCGCCACCCTTTGATTATCGGCCCCTGCGACTGGCCAAAAAAGTCGCTGCTGGTGCGCAGTTTGTCCAGACCCAGTACTGTTTTGATATCGACATGCTGAAAACCTATATGGCGAAAGCTCGTGATTTGGGGCTCCATGAAAAAGTCTTTATTTTGCCCGGTGTTGGCCCGCTGGTCTCGGCCAAGTCTGCCGAGTGGATCCGCAATAATGTCGCCGGTGTGCATATTCCCGACGCCATTATTAAGCGACTAGCCGGTGCTCAGGATCAGAAGCAGGAAGGGGTCAATATCTGTATCGATATGATCAATGAGATTCGCGAGATTCAGGGCGCCAGCGGAGTGCATATTATGGCCTATCGCCAGGAAGAGCGGATCGCTGAAATTGTACAAAAAACACAGGTGTTGGGAAGTCGAACTCCCTGGCATCCACAACGATAATTTTTGGAGAACGGCATGACCATCACGACGATTAGTTCCGCCACGCGAGAAGTCAAAATCGGCTTTGACCAGCCCTTTGTGATTATCGGCGAACGCATAAATCCTACTGGGCGGAAAATTCTAGCCGCCGAAATGAAAGTGGGTGACTACAGTCGCGTCGAATCCGATGCCCTGGCTCAGATTGCTGCTGGTGCCCAGATGCTGGATATTAACGCCGGTATTCCACTGGCCGACGAGCCGCGTATTTTGGCTGAAGCCATTCAGCTAGTGCAGTCTATTAGTGATGTGCCCCTGAGTATCGACTCCTCGATTATCGAAGCACTGGAAGCTGGTCTTGCGGTCTATCAGGGTAAAGCCTTGGTCAACTCCGTAACAGGCGAAGACGAAGTGTTGGAGCGAGTGCTGCCTCTAGTGGCCAAATACGGTGCTGCCGTGGTCGCCATATCCAACGACGAGACCGGTATCTCTGAAGATCCCAACGAACGTTTTAAAGTGGCCAAGAAAATTATCGAACGTGCCGCGGATTATGGCATTCACTACAGTGACGTGATTGTGGATCCCCTGGTAATGCCCATTGGTGCAATTAATACCGCCGGTCTCCAGGTAATGCATATAGTCCGTCGTCTCCGTGAAGAACTAAAGGTGAACACCACCTGCGGCGCCTCCAATGTCAGTTTTGGTCTGCCTAATCGCAATGGTATTAACAGTGCCTTTTTAACGATGGCCATGGGTGCAGGAATGACCTCAGCCATTACCAGCCCCCTGCACGCAGAAGTGATGGCGGCAGTGCGCGGTGGCGACGTGATGATGGGCAATGATCCCAACTGTGCCAACTGGATTAAAGCCTATCGCGAGCCGGTTCCTGAAGGGGAAGGGCGGGTTCGTGGTGGCCGCAGGAAAAGAGCCTAGATAAGCGATGGAAGAGATGGATAAACAGGTAAAGGTAGTTTTTACCCCCTCCGGACGCCGTGGCAGTTTTCCGGTTAATACACCGCTGCTTCATGCCGCGCGCGTGTTGGGTGTGGATATTGACTCAGTCTGCGGTGGTCGTGGCCTCTGCGGCCGCTGCCAGATTATCTGTGCTGAGGGCTCCTTTCCGAAACACCAAATCGATTCTGACAGCAGTCATCTGTCCGCGGTTTGCGCGACAGAAATTAAATATGGCGAGCGCAAAGCCCCCCTCGCCAATGGCCGCCGTTTAAGCTGCCATACATTGCTGCTGGACGATGTAGTCATTGATGTACCACCCGAAAGCCAAGTGCACAGACAGATTGTGCGCAAAGACGCGGAGTACCGCGATATTCATCTGGATCCCGCTACGCGACTCTACTATGTGCAGGTAGATGAAGCAGATATGCATGTGCCCAAGGGTGATCTGCAACGGGTGATTGAAGCTCTTGAGCAGGAATGGCAACTGCCTAATCTGAGCTGCGACAACGGACTGCTGAGAACATTGCAGCCCGTTCTGGCCAAAGGCAAGCGTGCCATCACAGTCGCGGTCTATAACAATCAACAGATCATTGCCCTCTGGCCCGGTTTTCGCGATAAAGCCTACGGTGTGGCTGTGGACGTGGGTTCAACCACCATCGCCGCCCACCTCTGTGATCTCTCCAGTGGCGAAGTGATGGCCAGCGCCAGTTTAATGAACCCGCAGATTCGCTTTGGCGAAGACCTAATGAGTCGGGTTTCCTACGTGATGATGCACCCGGAAGGGGCGGAGGAAATGACCCTGGTGATCCGCGAGGCCCTCAACAGCCTCTTTGCGGAAGTGGCCGAGGCAATCGACGGCACTGTTGAAGATATTCTCGAAA
>CAJQJT010000185.1 GCA_905478725.1 uncultured Pseudomonadales bacterium | reverse complement strand
GAAAACGCACCACGCCTGATAGGCTATTCGTTAGTCTCGAAAGGCGTTTTCTCTATTGGCGTCACCGCGACTTTTTTGATCATGGTGCCGTTAATTTCTTCAGTTTCAAATCTATAGCCGTTCACCATAAAGCTAACATTCCCATCGGGAATGCTCTCTAACTGCTCAAGAGCTACGCCGTTGAGAGTCTTCGGTCCATCGGTCGGCAGCTTCCATCCGGTGGCCTTGTTGATTTCACGGATTGTTGCAACACCATCAATCAAGTAACTACTATCACCGCGGGCCAAAATGTCGTCAGCCTCATCTGCAGTGTTAGTGGTGAAGTCCCCCACAATCTCCTCGAGAATATCTTCCAACGTCACCAGACCCTTTACATCACCATACTCGTCGACAACCACAGCAAAGCGATTACGAGTGTTTTTGAAATTTAACAGCTGGGTGGTGAGCATGGTGCTTTCGGGAATAAAGTAGGGCTCTTCAGCAAAACGCTTGATCGCAGCATGAGTGACTTTCTCGGCGCGGGCCAAATAGTTAGCCTTGCGGATATGGAAGATGCCAACAATGTTATTGATATCGCCGTCATAGATCGGCATGCGGGTATATTCACACTTAAACAGCTTGGCCATTAAAACGTCTGGATCGTCTTGAATATCTAATCCAATGATCTCACTGCGAGGAATCATAATATCCTCAACCGCGACGTTTTCTAGATCGAGAATGCCTTTCAACATGCCCTGGTGACTGTCGGACATTTTATGCCCAGAGATATCCACGACCGATCGCAACTCTTCGGTATCAAGGCCATCGTCACGTGAAGAGTTAGGGTCGAAGCCAAGCAGCTTAACCAGTCCGTTGGTGAGCTTGTTGACTGCCCAGACCAGCGGCCAGGAAATGGTCAGCAGAGGTTTGAGGATGTGGCTGGTTTTAAAGGCAAACCACTCGGGGTTTTGCGCGGCAATGGTCTTTGGCGTCACCTCGGCAAACACTAGCACTAGAATAGTCAGAGTTGCTGTGGCCACCCAAGGTGCAGCTGCTTCGCCCACATAAATAATCGCCAGCGCGTTAGCAATAATGGCCGCGAGAATATTAACTGCATTATTGCCAATCAAAATTAGACCGATCAGGCGGTCGGGGGTGGCGAGTAATTTTGCTGCACGGCGTGCGCCTGAACTCTTTTTGCGCTGATGCCTCAACCTGTAGCGGTTGAGTGACATCATGCCGGTTTCAGAGCCGGAGAAGAATGCAGACAGCAACAACAGTATGAAGAGTGCTAGCCACAGCATCGACGAATCAGAAACGTCCAAGAATTAAAAGCCTTTAAAGAGAGGGTCGATCATGTTGAAGTAGTTTTTTGCTTTTAGCAATAGAGTTTTCCACCCCAGACTGACTGTTGTTAAGAGGGCTGGCTTATACCAGCAGGAATTCTAAAGCCACTTTGCTGCCCACATAGCCTAAAACGATGGCGATAAAGCCCGCCCAGGTCCAGCGTATGGCTGTCTTACCACGCCAGCCTTGTACCTGCCTGCCCCAGAGTAGAACGCCAAAGAAAACCCAAGCCACTAGGCTGAATACCACTTTGTGTAAAAGCTTCTGAGCGAAAAAATCCTCATAGAAGAAAAAACCACTGAGCAGGGACAGAGTCAGTATTAGTTCGCCAGCCCAAATCAGCTCAAACAACAGGGCCTCCATACTCTGGAGTGGCGGGAACGTCCGCATTAGCAAGTTCTGGTGCTTATGTTTGAGTTGCCAGTTCTGATAACCCATTAGGGCCGCTTGCAGGGCCGCTATCGCGAGCAGGCTATAAGCGAGGATAGAGAGCAGTACGTGCAATTGCATGCTCGGTGCCAACATTACCGCAGTTTTTGTGCTTGAGCTGACCAGAGCCGCAACAATGGTCAGAGCAGAAACCGGAAACAGGAAAAGGTTGAGGCTGTGTATCGGCTTCTTTAACCCGCTACAAAACACCACCACATTGATGATCAATGAAATCAGTGCAAAAATTTTCAGCAGGCTGAGATCTAGGCCCTCCGAACTGAAGAGGAAGTCCGCCACTGCCTGGCTGTGCAGCACAATCGCCAAGGCCGTCGCCAGCTGAAGTGCGAGGGTTGGAGTATTGATCTGTTTGCGCAGCTGCAGAACCTGATAGCCAAAAGCTAGTAGGTATATGGCGATGGCTGCATTGGCAAGTACGCTGGTCATTACATGTGAGTCGCTAATAATTTGAAAAGAGTGTGGCATATTCAAGCAGCTGGGTGAAGAGTTGCGGCAATTAATTGCTATAATGCTGCGCATCTATAAATAGTCGGAAAAAATTCTCATGGCAATGTTTGAAAATCTCAGCGATCGGCTATCCGATAGTCTTAAAAAAATATCCGGTAAAGCCAGTCTAAGCGAAGCTAATATTCAGGACACCCTGCGCGAAGTGCGCATGGCGCTGCTGGAGGCGGATGTCGCCCTGCCAGTAGTTAAAGATTTTATCGAGCAAGTCAAACAGCGCGCTCTAGGGCAAGAAGTTAATCGCAGCCTTAACCCCGGCCAGCAGTTTCTCAAAATTGTTCAGGGTGAGCTCGAAAGCGTTATGGGCGAGCAAAATGAAAGCCTCAATCTAGCAGCTCAACCACCTGCGATCATCTTGATGGCGGGTTTACAGGGTGCGGGTAAGACCACCTCTGTCGCGAAACTGTCCCGCTACCTGAGTGAACGAGAAAAGAAAAAGGTCATGGTGGTCTCTGCGGATGTCTATCGTCCCGCCGCCATTGAGCAGCTTAAAACCTTGGCTAATGAAGTGGGCGCCGAGTTCTTCCCCAGCGATCTCAGTCAAAAGCCAGTTGCCATCGTCAACGCCGCAATAGATAGTGCGAAGAAGAAGTTTGTCGATGTATTGATTATCGATACCGCCGGTCGACTGGCCGTCGATGAAGAGATGATGGCTGAAATCAAGCAGGTTCACGCTGCCGCCAACCCTATTGAAACCCTGTTCGTGATCGATGCCATGATCGGTCAGGATGCGGTGAATACCGCTAAAGCCTTTAATGAAGCGCTGCCTCTGACCGGCGTTATCCTCACCAAAGTTGACGGTGATGCCCGTGGCGGTGCTGCACTGTCAGTGCGCCATATCACTGGCAAGCCGATTAAATTCCTCGGTGTTGGTGAAAAGACCGATGCCCTAGAGCCTTTCCACCCTGAACGTATCGCCTCGCGTATCCTCGGAATGGGCGATGTGATGTCGCTGATCGAAGATGTAGAGCGCAAGGTTGATAAAAAGAAAGCTGAAAAGCTCGCGCAAAAGATTGCCAAGGGCAAGGGCTTTGATCTGGAAGACCTCCGCGATCAGCTGCAACAGATGAATAATATGGGTGGCATGGCCGGTCTGATGGATAAGCTTCCTGGTATGGGCAATATGGCCCAGATGGCACAGCAGCAGAATGTCACCAGTCAGTTTGGTCAGATGGACGCGATTATCAGCTCCATGACACCCAAAGAACGTCGCAACCCAGATATATTAAATGGCTCGCGCAAGCGTCGCATAACCGTTGGTTCCGGTACTACCATTCAGGATCTCAATCGCCTGCTCAAGCAGCACAAGCAGATGGGCAAGATGATGAAAAAAATGAAGGGCAAGGGCATGCAAAATATGATGCGCGGGCTCGGTGGTGCTATGGGTGGCGGGGCAGGCGGTGCTATGCCGCCTATGGGTGGACTGCCGCCAGGTGGTTTTCCGCGTCGCTAGATTAAGCTGATAGTCAGGCGCTGACTGGCTGTGAGGGTAGATTTACAGGCTCGTTAGCTTACTGTTTAAAGGTGTTTCCTTTTAGTCTCTTATGACGTAAGATACCGCGCCTTTCGGGGAGCTGCGTTCACTGTTACGCGGCCCTTTTAAAAGCATCAATTCTGGCGATTGTGCCAGTTTGAACACAGGATTTTAGTACATGGTTACAATTAGATTGGCACGTGGTGGCGCTAAGAAACGCCCGTTTTACCACATCACAGTTTCTGACTCACGCAACGCACGCGATGCACGTTATATCGAGCGTGTAGGCTTTTTTAACCCGGTTGCCCGCGGTGCTGAAGAGCGTCTGCGTATGGATATGGACCGCGTTACATACTGGCAGGGCCAGGGCGCACAAGTCAGTGATCGCGTTAAGTCGCTGATCAAAGAAGCTGCCAAGGCTCAGGTAGTAGCTGCCTAATCTACCTGCATCTGTTGCTGAACACATCTGGAAATCATGATTGATGGAAACTCTGGTTGTTGATCGCATAACAGCTGTATTCGGTGTCCGTGGCTGGGTGAAAG